>DASTUU010000061.1:0-3952 GCA_035759485.1 Nitrososphaeraceae archaeon | reverse complement strand
ACATGGTGTGACAAGACATGAGGTCACTGAATTCTTAAACAAGGTACAAAATGATTCCTCATTCTCCAACATTCGAGAGAGTGCAGGTAGCATAGCAAGAATAGAGGAATTACAGATAGACAGATAATAATAGTAATAATAGTAATAATAGTAATAATAAGTAAATTCTGTCATTACGACGCTATTATTTTCTTACTTCTATTAATGGCACTGATTCCCTTTGGTTTTGCTATCTACCTATCTCCATTTTTCAAATATTTCTTTGACGTATAATATGACAGTAATAGAGGATAGAAGTATGTGATAAGTTTCTGGGGAGACAAAAGCATACCGAGGGCTTACTGCTTTCCCTGTCATTGATTCCTCTTAAGTATACTTTTAGATATAATTACTTATAAAACAGAAATAGAAAAGAGAGTTACCTTAATGCCCATTAACCTTTTTTGAATAATAACTACCAAGTTTGTCGATGTTCATATTACAGAGGCATGAATTATAATAATGATAAAGAAAGATTTCAAACTCTCTTCCAGTAAGTTATCATTATACTTATCCATTGTTCTTCGCCCACCAACATCCAATAAGAAGAGAGGAGTCTTCTGAATCTTTGATCCCTATTTTTAGTTTTGAAACTATATGCTAGAACGACTTTTTGACTATTAGATATTGTTACATATGTTGTCCAGGTATTATTGGTAGTAATGCCAGAAACTGCTGCTTCATCTTCAACCACAAACAGTATCGGTGCAGTTTTTGCGGCAAATCCTTTGATAGTGCTGAAACTTTAGATTCTCATCAGAGATTTAAACACAGTGAGCCAGGGCATTCTAAACCCCTTGCAGGAGTGGGCTGATAAAAAAACTATAGGGATATTTCTTCCTGAATAGTCGTGACTAGGATAGAATAGATATTATAACTCACGGATTGCTAAACAGTAGATGTTATCAAAAATCTACTTCTCTTCTACTATTGCGTCATTACTTCTCTTATCAACTATTTCCTTAATTTTATCAAGTACTGCTGCTATAGAGGAGGAAGAAAACAAGAAGAATGATTGGATTTTTGTTAATCATGATATATACGGTACCAGAAATAGCAATCAGACAATAATTGGAAAAGATAACGTAGACAAACTTGAGATCAAATGGAGTTTGCTTAACGACTTTGAAATACAGGATCCACCAATAATCAGAGGTGACGAAGGGTACGTACAAGATTATGCGGGAAATATTTTAGCCTTTGATATCAGAACTGGATATATAATATGGAAGATCAGCGCAGGAGGTGGACCTACAATGGGTTTGGCTTATGACTCTGGAATAATGCAAGTACAGCATCTAATGCTAGTATTGTAGCAGTTAATGCTACAGATGGTAAAATAATGTGGGAATCAGAAACATTAGGTTACTAAAGTAGGATACAGCATTGATGCTCCTCCTACCTACCTAATCTATGCATCTATCCTATACAATGTGAAGATTAACTTTGTTAAGTCCGCCTTTAATATAACTATCGTAATTCTATCCTAAGGCCTAAAGAACTTGCAAGACAAAAGATAGTCGCAGGAGAGGCCCCTAGACTCAAAATTCCCCCAAAATTGAGTCTCCTGCGACTAACTAACACCTTGACTATTTGGATTATTCTGTATGACAATAATGATATTATGCGTTACTCCCTTTCTTGTTAACGGATCTACTCCCTCTCCATACTAATATCTAATGCTTATATCGTTAGCGACTATTCCGTTATTCGTTGGTTCCCATGGTTTGTCGTAACATATGTGAGAGAATATACTCCAAAGTAGTAGTTGGCGAGTCTTTGGTGTAGATCTTGAAACAAGTTGTATAGATAATAAAATATCAGTCGCAGTATTTGTCGTTGTATTAATTTCACTTTTACCTGTTTAATTTAGGCCCGCAATTTCGCAGTTATTTGTTCCAAGTAAAAAAAGAGACAGACTAACTAACTACCTTATTTTTACCTTTTCTCTTTGTAATATTTATCTCAGATGTTGCCTTAGTACTGTTAATGACAGCACCCAGCGGCTATTTGACTTTTGGTATTGCATTAGGACTTTTCACTGCTCGTGTTGGTCTCGGTGTAGCATCTTATGTAAAGTCTAGAAAAAGCATGTCTAAGAGAATAGCTGTATCTAAGCCTCCCAACTTGCAGAGCTAAATCTAAATACGGTATTTCTCATTATAGTTTAGGGCTAAAGACCAGCAAACCCATAAGAAGTCATTGGGACCGCAGGAAGCCCTAGACTCGAACCTCTAATTCCAGGCCTTGCTTCATTCATCGAGGTTGAATCTCCTGCGGTTCTTCTTTCTTATTTATATATTCTAACATCGTAGATATTATAGTAGTAATAGAGGATAGACGTATGTGATAAGTCTCTTGGGAGACAAAAGCAAGCCGGGGGTTATATGTTACCTTTATTGATTCCTCTATTACTACTAATGTATCTCCTCCATTCCATTCATTCTTCTATCTCTGCGACATTAACTTGCCTAGTAACTGCTACTCCCCCTCTCCAAACCAATATTCATTACTTATATCTTTAGCAACGATTTAGTTAGCTCCGTTCCCCCATTGGTTTGTCGTGACCTATGTCTGAGATTGTACACTATAACGCAAGCAGGCGGGTCACATTATACAGCTGGCGGAAAATACTGCAGCAAATGTGAGTGTTTTATTATAACCCAACAAATGGTTTGTGAATGTTGTGGGATGCAGCTAAGATCTACTCCAGCTGAAAGGGAATGCAAGGAAAAAATGAGAGATAATTCAAGGAAAAAACAGATTACTGCTGTATTATGACAAGTTAGGACATACAAATTATAACTCTAAGCCAAAATCATTATAGTATAATGGTATTAACTATTCTTGTCGTTTGGGGCTGTGTGCCTGAGATAACCCGGGGTTGTATAGATATGACAAATGCGTCAAGCACGTTCCTTAGTATTGCTATAGGGGCAGTTGTAGGTGCTCTCATAAGTTGGTGGGTGTATAAAATACAGAAAAATACTACTATTAAACAGGAAGAAACTCTCAGGCGCATTAGTGATATCGAAGAAAGTCACGACAAAGTTTTGAAATCAATAGAGCAATTTCAAAATCGTCAGGAAAGAGTTCTTAGTGAGATACTTAGTTTGGATAAAAAGATTAATGCTATAATGTCGAAAAACCCGAGGGGCCAGGATCCCTAAAGTATGTCTCGAAAGAATATGAAAAACTCTTAGAAAAGGAAACCCAAAAAGCGCCGGGAGTATATGCAACAGATAATCGAGTCAAAAATATATACAGAAATTACACAAGGACTTTAAGAAATATTCAGAGCAAATAGGTATATCTCCGGAAGATATGCCGCAACTTATAACGAATACATACCATGTGCGACATTTAATTATACGAAAAACATAGGATATTTGTCTTGCGAAAAGAATGTACCCCACTGTGTTTTAGAATGTTAATATAGTCATTTCACGTATGTAGTGTATCCGACTGGCAAATAATGAAGTATGATGTCACAACTGATTATTAATGTAGGTAAGGGCTTACATCTTTACCCATTGTGATATTTCATATTCTGGACTAGTAGGTCAAGCTGCCAGCTGAACTGATGAATCCGTTACCCTTATCTCCAGTTACCCTTTCCACAACTAACTAACTAACTTCTCTCTTCTCTTCTTTTTATTTTTATTTTTGACTGACTGACTAAACGAACCACACAAAAGAAATGTCCAGATGTGAAATGAGAATATGTTCAGATCAAAAACCCTAAATAATTCCCTTCTCTAGAAACAACTAATGTGGCTTCATGGCAAAATATCAGTCGCAGTACTTGTATTAATTTCACTTGGGTTTGTTTTGGGCCCACAGGCTTTTGCTCAGGGAAACATAACAGGTGAGTCATATATACGCGGGGATAGGTATATGAACATAATAAAAC
>DASTUU010000060.1:0-3949 GCA_035759485.1 Nitrososphaeraceae archaeon | reverse complement strand
CCCAATTGTCATAATCTTTTTCATAGCCCGGCATTATGTTCCTACAAATTATAGACGTAACTTGATTTTGATGATCTCTTTGCAATTTTACTACTGATAATCCTCCCATTTCTCATATGTGTGTGCCGCTATTGCAGCTATCCGTTGACATATCTCTGTCATAATTTCCCCTGGTTTCAAGCCCTGTGATGATGTCCACCACCATCACCACCACCAACAAAGAATAACGCTTCTACTGGAGTGCTGTAAGTATAGGTTAGTTGACCACTATAGAACTTACCATCATCATCCGTTTGTGGAAGCAATGTAGCAATTTGTAAGTTATCCCCCTTCCCACAACCAGCTCAGCAGGAGATGATTGTGAATTTTTGTCATGTGTCCCAAGATTTAACAGTGTCATGTTTATAACTACACCAGCAGAGACTACTACATCGACAATGAAAATCAAAACAATAAATCCTGCAACAGAAGAGGTGCTAAGGGAGTATCAAATAACCAATGAAGAACAACTAAACGAATCTATAAGGAGATCAAGAAATGCATTTGCAGAATGGAAAAAAGACATTGACAAAAGAGCTGATCATTTGTATTATTTGCTAATGAACTGAGGAAAATTAAAGAGAGTCTCGCAAAGACTGCCACACAAGAGATGGGAAAATCAATAAAAGAATCACGAGCTGAAATTGATAAATGTGCCTGGACTGTTGAATATTTTGCAGATAACGCAAAAACTATTCTCAGCAGGCGAAGTCATTAACACAGACGCAAGAAAAAGTATAGTGACTTTTGAACCTCTCGGAGTTATAGCCAGTATAATGCCTTGGAATTATCCTTACTGGCAAGGATTGAGATTTGCAGCTCCTTCTTTAAAGATTGGAAATACCATTATTCTAAAACCAGCAAGCGCAACAATGCAGTGTGGGATTGAAATTGAAAAGACTTTTCTTGAGGCTGGCGTCCCAGATGGTGTCTTTCAAACGTTGGTTGGACATTCAAAGAGCGCAGAGTCACTCATAGATTCTAATGGGGTCAATGCAGTAACATTCACAGGAAGTGTGCCTGTTGGAGCCAAAGTGGCAGCGAGGGCCGCATCTAAACTGAAAAAAAGTGTACTGGAACTAGGAGGGAGCGACCCCTTCATTGTTTGCAGTGATGCATATGTTGATAAAGCCTCTAGCGGCGCAGTCAAGGGTAGATTTGTTAACTGCGGACAGAGCTGCATAGCATCAAAGAGATTCATAGTTGTCAAGGATATTGCTAAGGAATTTACTGAACAATTTGTTCGAAAGACTGAACAATTGAGAGTTGGCGATCCGCTTGCAGACGATACTGATCTGGGTCCTGTGGTTAACGCCAACAGCCTTGAAAATATGGAAGGAATTGTGAAAAGATCATTAAAGGAAGGAGCAGAGCTTCTAACAGGTGGAGAAACGATCGAGGGCAACGGTTACTTTTATAGACCAACGATTCTTGCTAATGTTAATCCTGCCATGGAAGTAGCCCAAGAGGAAGTCTTTGGTCCAGTAGCACCAATAATCATGGCTAATGATGAAAAGGAAGTGATAAAGATTGCAAATGATTCGAAATTTGGACTTGGCGCAAGCATTTGGACTCAAAATCTAGAGAAAGCAGAAGAATTGTCAGCTAAGGTAGAAGCCGGTATGGTAACGGTGAATAATGTAGTGATATCTGATCCACGGGTTCCGTTTGGAGGTATAAAGAATAGTGGATTTGGAAGAGAATTGTCACGATATGGTATGCTTGAATTTGTTAATATCAAATCCATTAGATTCTACGATCAATTGGTTCACGGTCCCTACGTTGAGTAAAGCGGTCTCGCACTTTTGAAACAGAGAGAGATATTGAAAAAGAAGGAAGGAGGCAATGGATAATGGCTCTATACTGTTGGTTACATAACCATCGCGCTTTATTGACTCAAATCTGAAAGTACCGGGCGCGGGCTTGCGCCAAAGCTAGCCAACTATGTGCAAGCGGCAGTTATGAAGGATAAAATGGTGGTGGTGTTATATGGAGCATATCGGTGGCTAAGCCAGAAGAGCGTCGTGATCATGATGCGATATCTTAGGTTATCTTTACATACTCATTGACCCTAATTAGGCCTTGATATCTTTCAATCCCCCAGTCGTTTGTCCGACCTCAATGATATAGCCATCAGGATCACGCATATAACAGCGAATCTCTAAAGCATGGTCCTTTGGTTCAGTGAGAAATTCAGCTCCTTTCCTTCGCCAATCGTCATAAGAGGCCCAGATGTCCGCGACACGAATATTCATAAAGCTGCTGACTTCCCTAGGGTTTTGAGGCGTATGTAGAGTTATAGTTGGCTTATCGTCCGTTGGGCCGCCACCTATGTTTAAAACTATCCAGCTGTTGACAATTTTGATGATTGTGGGTTGCCCACTACGAATAACTTTCCCACCGAGAATTCGAAGGTAAAAATCTGCTGATCGTTTCACGTCCTCCACGGTCAAGAAGTGTGTGAGGACAAAACCCTCTTTGGGAGTGTATTGATAATCTTCTTCTTTTCTGTCATTCGTATTTTGCATTTGTTACCCACTTGTACTGCGATCTACCTATTATGAATCTCTGTCGTTATTTACTACATCCTTTATGAATTGTGCTGTTTTATGACCAGAATTGATACCTCGTAGTACAGTGAATAATGAAATCATAAAATCATTGAAATTATGCAAAAAATAAATCCAACATAATTTTTTTCATCATCGATAGAGTCTCTAGTCTATGAAGGGAACTCTTCAAGATATGGGTTATGAATTTAGTCCAGTTAGAGTTCAAAATACAAAGATGTATAACATATGATCTGTAATCAAACGGCCAAGTTCATAGTCAAGTCCCCAAGCCTAATTTCAATCTTGTATATTTAGCTAACTCCTAATGAACTTGAAGGCTTCGACTGTAAATCACAAAGAAATGAGCTATTGATTTGTACCATGTATTTTTATCATAAGCCGATGGAGAATCGGGCAGAAAAATATACGCGACTCACATGTGAATTACTGACGAGCATCACAGATTTGAAAGCAGACACAAAAAGGGATATAAAAATCGAGTCAAAATGGTTGGTAACGATGTAAATTATAGTGGCAGATTACTTGAAAGTTGCTGAAGGAAAAGACATTCAACTTCTAACCATGAAGTCAGTAGAAGTCAAGGGAGAAAAGATATGTTTTGCCAATGTCGAAGGAAACTATTATGCGATTGGCAATGTTTGTACTCATCTTGCTGGTCCTCTAGCCCAAGGCAAACTTGAAAGCTATTAGGTTCAATGTCCATGGCATCGATCCAGATTTAACATTAGAACCGTTAGGATAGCTTGATCACCAGCATAAGAGCCGAACCGACATATGAAATTAAATTAGAAGATGATGATAGCATATTAATCAAAAAATAAAACAGGGCTGAGCAGGATCAAAGTCCTGAATTACTAAGAATAGTCTTTAACAGAGACGCCCAGAAATCGAAATTTACATTTATAATGTTGCCAATATTGCTCTCTAGGGAAGCAGTCACATGAATACAATTAAAGATCCTATTAAGCAAAAAGATGAAGACAATAATAAGAATAGTTGGGACAACAAAACATCGGGCGATAAAGAACCTTCTTGGTTTGCTAACATGGAACAACCAATTAAATTTGACAAGCTAACATACAATATTTCTTCTTCTTCTACTTCAGGAGAAGAAGTAGACGTCATCGTTGTAGGAGGTGGAATTGCTGGTATGACCACAGCATATCTTCTTTCAAAATCTGGCAAAAAAGTAGTCTTAATTGAAGATGGCTATATAGGCAGTGGAGAAACTGGTCGTACCACAGCACACATTACTCATGCGCTAGATGATAGATATTATGATCTTGAGCAAACACACGGAATACAAGGTGCAACAATCGCTGCTGAAAGCCATACCG
>DASTUU010000059.1:0-2391 GCA_035759485.1 Nitrososphaeraceae archaeon | reverse complement strand
ACAAGTGTCTAATATTCCCTGTGCAAGTTCCAAATGATAGTCTACAACTTGTGGGTTAATTTTTTGTGGCTCAGCAGCTGCATGATAATAGATATTAAAAGCTCCAATAACTGAAACCGATACTATCCATAACAGAATCTGGAACTTGAACGACAAGTCTAACGTATAGTTAAAATCAAATTATAAAAGATGTTTGTAGATTTTTGTAGATTCTAAGTTCTTGTATTTTATTAGTGAAATTAGAGAGTTAAAGTTGCTAAGGCTACATTTCCCTTTTTACGATACCGGAATAGCATCATACACGGTAAGTTGTGAGCTCTAATACTATTAACTAAACTCCGTTATTAGACATTCAGACATATTACCTTACCTCTTGCCAGAGCCCAATAAACTACGTTTAATATTTTAAACAATCGCGATCAAAGTTTCTTATCCCTTATATTCACGAAGGATATTACCTAAATATGGGTACAGTAGATGACCCTGCAACTTATAAAATGAAAAAAGAAATAAGGCGAGAACAGGAGTCACAGAAAGAGGATATCCATAGACAATCATTTATACACAAATATATAAAACAACTGGAACAGGAAATAAGGCAGGAGGTAGAAGGTGCGGATGGCAGTCATGGTGAATCCAGTTAGTAAAAATTAGGTTGGATAGGTAAGCGCACACCAGCAGCGCTTTGCCCAAACAGGACTATGACATTACTAAAATGAGGGATAGAATAAAGACTTTCATTTCTATTGCTTAACGAATCTAATGATCAGGGGCCATACGGCTTTTCGACTCTGCGCTCCAACACTTCGAGCCTTTCTAAGATATGGGCTAAGGCTTTTGCTATTTCAACCCTGTTGCCATGTCGATCAGAAAGATGACTTGGAAGTTCGACATTATCTATGTCTAGGTCAATATCGCATAAAGGACATTTGGTCACTTCTTTTCAGTCACTCTCTTAATAACTACTAATATCGTTTCAACCTTTCAGACTTTGTTTACTGGTATCTCCTATTCGTACTAAATATCGTTGTATTCAGCTCTCTGACCTCTATAATATTCACCAGGCATAAACATCCACTTTACATATTCTTTATCGTCTATAGCTTTTTTCATACGTATGTAATATTCCAGCTGGCCTTTCTTTACATACTGATAATATTCCTTGTCTGTTAATTTTATTGTGATTTCTTTCATTTCCTTTCTTTTGTTGTTGTTGTTGTTGTCGTCATCGTTCTTTTTCTACTTGGTTGCATTAACCCAACAATAAGATATCCATATTCTAGATTATGCTTAGTATGATTAATCCCATAAGAGCCATGTGTTACAAATTTGCCATCCAAAACATTCTCTATATACAGTTTGGCTTTTCTTATTGACTTTACAGCATGTCGAAGCTGATGGTCAGATAGCTTCTTTCCTATTTCATTTTGAAGAGCTGTTTTGAATTTTTGCAAGTCGTCTGCATCTGTTATTAGCTTGCTGTATTTTTGTAACTTGTTATAGTTTCTACAAAGGTCTTTTATTCGCTCAATGTCTCTTCTTTCCAGTTTGGCAATTGACGCTTGAATGTCTTTTTTGCTTCTGTCAGTTATTTTAGTGAGACTTTCAACAAGCTCAGCTTCTTCTTTCTCATCTTCTTCGTTTTGATATTGTTGCTGTTCTTTATATTCTATTGAAATGGATTCTTCTCTTTTCTCATCCCTCTTTATATTCCTGATACTTGTGGCAGTAGCAGAAGTGGATGCAGCGGTGGCGGTGGCGGTGGTGGTGGTGGTAGTAGTAGTAGCAGGAATGGATATGTCGGCAATAACAGAGGAAGGAGAAGTGCCAATGACATCTACCTTTCTCATCTGGTAATAATCTTCTATGTTGTGAAGAGGAATCTTCTTACCGCTTGTATCTACTCCTTTAGCAAGAATAGCTACTACGTCAACAATAATTTTTGGATAAGCTACCTTCAACTTATTGTCTAAGCTTTCATAGTTTGCCATAATATCTCTATAGATTCTAAATATTATCTCATCAATCACTTTAGTCCTTCTTTCAATATTAGTTGTGACAGATACTGTAAGAAAATCATATATTTCTGATTGAGAGAACATCCACTGATTTAGAATACAGGAGCCTGCTATTGCATTTAGAGCGGTAATCCATTGTCCGAGATAAGTCTTTTTTGCTGTCTGTTCAGGGATAGCCTTTTCGATTAGCTTAAAAGCTGTTTTACTTATTTGGTTGTCGTTATAATTTATCTTTAAGAGTTGCAGGCACCTAGTTAGTCTCTCTTTCATACTTTTTAGCTTCTCTTCATACAGTGCTGGACTATCTTTGATATTGTGACTATCTTTCAATTCCTAGCACCGAACCTAATACAGCCAACATTGGCAGTACAAG
>DASTUU010000058.1:0-4113 GCA_035759485.1 Nitrososphaeraceae archaeon | reverse complement strand
AAAATCAAGATAACGGAGCTATACCTTCTTAAGAATAATAAAATATATGTTTTGTCGTTTCACTCTGAGGCATCAAACTATTCAAAGTATTTGCCAACAATACAAAAAATAGTTGATTCATTTCATATTGCCTAGTTTTTTGCATTCAAACAATGGCTAAGGAAAAGGAATCTTTGCAAGTATTAAGAATCTCATTCTTCAACAGGAAGATATTCACTATGTTTATGGGTACAGGGTCAGGTTCATAACCGTCTTACCTTAACCATTTTATCACCCTGTCAATAGCTTCCTGTTGTTTACTAAATCCAGTACCTACTTCCATTTTGAATTGATATCATCATTGTTTTCCTTTCTTATTTGTAATCTATGAAATAAAGATCCTCTTCAGACATTTTGTAAGCAACAGTTATGTGGCCAGTGACTTTTCTTCATCTAATCAAAAGAAACATATTATTTTCTCATATATGGTAAGAAGGTTGAAAGCTACAATATATCAGGATATCAATGCTCTTCCATTAGCCGGATGCAGTACACCATCTACACGTCAGACCCATGAAAGGTAGGGCACTCATGAGTCCTATGCCTACGAACATTCCAATGACACACAAATTGAATAAGCCTACCCTTTTAGCAAACCACCATTGTAATGGAGACGTATGCACCTTATGACGAACAGCTATGCCGTGGGGAGACATATGTCACTGTTACCGCCTGTAATCACAGCAACTTTTCATTTGAGCTTCCTCATGATTCTCATAGTATCCTAAAAATGTCGTGCGAATTGACATTGGAGAGAAACTATATGCTGTTTGCATTCAAAGATTGGTTCAAAGACTGATATTCTTTGGTTCAAGAAAGGAGTAGATGGACTACATAGAGATTCTGGACAGAGTAACTACCTCTCATTAATTGTAATGACCCATGGGGTATGTTGAAGATATTCCCTAGGCCATAAAATATCAAGTGCCACGTTTACAAACTATATTAATTCGTGAGCGATAGTCAACTTAATAGAAAATAGAGCAGTCCCATCAAAGGTTCTTGGTATTTGTGGATCCTTGCTGATAACGTAGCCTGAGATACTTAAATTGACAATATTTCGTTAGGTGGGACTACTAGCAGATTATGACATGCCCATTCTCTGGTCTCTTTAATTGTTATAGTAAGCTTTATTTGTATAAATGTGAACAACTAAAAAGGATTTTGTAGTTAAGATAGAATTCTCTCAGGACAGCAGGAATTTGAAACTTAGTTTGCCAGCTGTAAGAACTCATTTGGAATAATGAGTAATAATTCATGTATCTTTTAGTGCCCACCTCATAGAACATCTGTGTCCAGTCCAAAAAACAGATGAAAACAGTGGTAATTAGATGGTAATTAGATGGTAACAGATCATAAACCTTAAAGCTCACACTCAGCATATTATTTTTAGAACATTTTAGAAAGTGCTAACAAGACAAGAAAAAGAAAAACTGGTTATTGACCTATACAATCAAGGTAAAACCACCAGGGATATTGCAAAGGACCTTAGAATTTCATTCAGAGATATAGACTCCGGATGTTTTTCTTTCAAATGTCTTAATGCAAATCTAACACTATCTCCACATTGCTTACACTATGGACCCTAGAACAACATCATCTGTTGATACTGCCTTTACTGTCAATGATCAAAACTCCTTGCTCCAAGACATTTTAACTTGGATCACTGCTGCAAAAAAGGTAAGTGAATTACTGTATAATATTAAAACAAGTACTACTAGTGTGAGCGATCTGATCGGTGCAGTAAAGTCCTATTCTTATATGGATCAGGCACCCGTTCAGGAAATTGATATTCACAATGGTATAGAGAGTACCTTAACCATTCTTAGACATAAAGAATCAGGCATTATGGTAACACGGGAATACGATCAAAAACTTCCACATATCAATGCGTATGGGAGTGAGCTTAATCAAGTATGGCCGAATATAATCGATAATGCTATAGACTCAATAGGTAATCATGGACACATTAAGATACGTACAAGACAAGAAGATAATCAATACATAATTGTAGAGATAACTGATGACGGCCCAGGCATTACGAAGGATTTACAACGACGCCTTTTCGAACCATTCTTTACAACTAAAGAGCCAGGAAGAGGTACAGGGCTTGGGTTAAGTATAAGCTATAGAATAGTAACAGAGACACATAAGGGACAAATCAGTGTATCCTCAAAGCCAGGAGCTACTGTTTTCAAATTCGTTTGCCAATATTTCTTAGTAATTAGCAAGACTAGCCACTCAATGGTGATACTCCTGAGCCCACAACAAATCCTATATGCTCCTTGAACGACTTCATAAGTTCAGTTACTTGTAGAACTTCATTGTGGATATAATAACATGTTTATACCTATCAATGCAATATGTAGCTGAACCCATTTACCAGCAAGGTTCAAATCCCCACTGGTATGGCCACTTACTTGGTTTGTAAAGAATAGCTGAACCCATTTGGTAATACGGCTCAAGCATAAATGAATCCCTCAATTTCCCTTAATTCCAACCTTACCGTTAGGTATCCATTGATTAGATTGTGATACAGACGTGGGTCCATTGACTAGATTGGTTCGATATGGGATACAGCTGCTGATCCTGGGCAAACCCGCGGCCCCGGATAATATTGTGGACTATAGTATTTACAGATAGATTCTTAATTGATATGGCTACCTTCTAGTACAAAAGCCGAAACCTTCAAAAATATACATTGATGCATCTTATGCCGGCGCGATTCAAAAAGCCCTTTTAGTTATTTTACTTCCTCAATCTCTCGTTTGTCGTTGACATAAAGTCCAATGATTTGTGCGTGCATATTCCATGAGGACACTTCATGCATCGCCATTCGTATATGCATATAGTGATGTTCCCTATTTACTGGGTTTCCTGCGCAATCATAATGTCCCACTACTGCTATTATCCGAGAACCATGCCTCTCTATCGATATGGAGACTGCTCTTCTGATAAGTGCAATTTCTTCTGAGTGGTCCCCATTAGAAAAGAGTCCATCAGCACCGGGAAACGTCACCATGTCAACTCCATCAACGTTATAGTTCTGCTTCATGTGATCTATTACAACCTGCTGAGTTCTGCCATCTATACAATTTATCGCAGTTCCAAATCTGAAACTATTCATCATTTCTGAATACTCCTTAGAGTATCTGCGGAGTAGTCACTATCTTGCCGAACAGTTGGGAGTCTGCCATCTTGATATGCCCTTCAACCATGTTACTAAATGGTAGGATTGTATCAATCACTGGCTTTATCTTTCCCTTGCTTACCCAACCTATTACTTCTTCCAAACCTGCCTTCGTTCCCTGCGTCGCCCCCAACAGATTGGTTCCTTTGAAGAAAAGATATCGGAGGTCGATCGTCGAGAGGTAGCCGGTGGTCGCACCCGTGGATACAAGTGTCCCCCCCGTCTTCAATAGCGCAACTTCTTGGGGAAATACAGTCTTGCCAATATGCTCATAGACTACATCCACTCCTTGTCTATTTGTTATTTCACGCACCTTCTTGTACCAATCAGACTCGCGATGATTGACTACAAAGTTAGCACCGAGCTGCAAGCACTTTTCCATCTTTTCCGTGTTTCCTGCCGTAGCAATTACATCGCAATTGAATAATTTAGCAATTTGTATGCCGGCTATTCCCATTCCACTCCCTCCTCCCATTATCAGAACCGTCTGTCCTGGCCTTATCTTTGCTCGGGTAACAAGCATGTGCCAGGCTGTCATCCCTACCATTGATAATGCCGCTGCATCAGTAAACGATACATTATCCGGGAGTTTTACCACATTGACCTCTGGCAGATGTGTGTACTGTGCAAAGCCGCCCCATAGCGGACCTGTCTGAAAGCCCCATACTTGCCTGTTGCCGCAATCATATTCCCTTCCAGATGTGCATTGATAGCATACTCTGCAAGTCAGGTTTGGGTATGAGGCCACTCTATCTCCCACCTTGATATTAGTCGTGACATTCTCGCCAACTTCAGCAACTGTCCCAGCAATGTCGCTTCCTGATATGTGAGGCATAGGAATCTTAATTGGTTCACCCCAAATGCCCCAGAGATCATTATAGTTG
>DASTUU010000057.1:0-4135 GCA_035759485.1 Nitrososphaeraceae archaeon | reverse complement strand
TATAAATTCTATCACGATATGATGACTGTGAACCAGACAATTTACCCCTACTCTTACTATTATATACATACATTGCAGTGGCCATCTATAAGGATAGATTAACTATGTTCTTCAAGCCTAAGACAGATGTACGCATTAATGGCAATAATAACAAAAAACTAAAATCTCTAGTAGTCCCTTTAAAGACCCCGTGCTTTGATCTTTGCCTTATTGAATTTTTCAGAACTTGGTTTTCTTTCAAGATGCTCCTTCGCAGTCTAATCTTTTGCTTCTAAATCCTGTTCTACATTTTTCATATTCTTTCCAATGCATGTCATACAAGTCGTCATCATCAAATGCTAATGATTGAGCATTGCTAAACTTTGTTAATTTACAAAGTTAATCAGAGTATAATACGGTCGACCTTTTACTATAACTTTATACTTTAAAAACTTCAATAAGAAAATGAATTATTGGATAGTTCCGGTGCATGTTGTTGATGACCAGGATAAAGTAGTTAGTGGCACATTTCACTTAACACTTCAAGTATTCCTTCTGAAATGAAACCCTATAGAAGTGCTTATACGGATTCATTCCAATGGCTAGCGTCTTTTGTTCCAAAACCAGCTTCCTATTGGGGTAAGATAGCTTCTATTGGGGGTTCTGCAATAGGCCCTTCTGGTTATGCCAGAGTGAAAGTCCCTGCCGGAACCTATGACACGATTGTATTAACTTATGATAAAGGAGTTAATAATCACATTTGGATCAACAAAGATCTCCCTTATCCGATCAAGGCTGAAACTTATGCCGATGTGACTACCGGTAACCCACCAGTACAATATGCATTTAATCTTTAAGCGATAGGCCAAGGTCAACCTTCAATACCAAAAAGCATTATACTCAACTGTTATGGGAACCAAAAATAACACAATTAGGAAGCCATACAAAATTTGGTATTATTTTTATGGATGGCTCAAAATCTATAATCAAGGATGTTAGCTATAGTTTTAAAGTTACAGGTTCTAATGGCAATATAATCAGGGACTCAAAAGATCAGAAAGCATTAGACGGAACCAGTACTCAAGTGCTAAGATTTACTAAACCAGATCCCATCAATATTCTCATAAGTATAGATGCTGTGGCAGGCCAGACCGCAGGGGGCCTTGTAGAAAATGTAGAATTCCATTTGGCTGTGACAGATCCTTCTCTAAATTCCGTTAAGTAGTAGGAATGTTCTACATACATGTGTCCATATGATTGGCAATGCTAAACAACAAACAGGTGCAAGAAAGCTACAACTTTTTAGATCATACATAAACGAATTAACTTTGTTAATTAAGGGTTAAATCTACTACCCCAACCATATTAAGTAAGAGCAAAGATATGAGACCACTGATTCTTCCTCTTACTGTTGTCATTGGTTTAATTGTGTTGCCAGTTGTTTCCTTATTTATTATCAATGGTTACTCTACTATTGCATTTACTACCGCAACTTCCGGTTTATTTAGGAATAATGATAGTCACTCCTCTAGTTTTGTCCCATGCAAGAAGGATACCCTAGCAGGAAAAAATGTGTCTTCTGTTCCTGTGACTCTGGCAGATGGCCACAAAAACGGCCCATCTGTGGCTAAAAAGAGCGAATCTCTACCTAACCTATTTGATAGAGTAGATGATTCTGTTGTTCAGGTGACAAGCAAACAATCATTTACTAATCTAAATATAATTATAAATGGCAATCCTGTGGAGGGGCAGTCTGCGCACTTAGGTTCGGGATTTATATTCGATAATGGTGGGCATGTAGTTACAAATAATCATGTAATTGGCGATAGAACCAAAGCTGTTGATGTGACATTTATTGATGGTAACAGTTATTCTGCAAATGTTATAGGTAGAGATCCATATTCTGACTTGGCTGTTCTACGTCTAGGGAACGATGCGATATCTACCGAACATTTAAAACCATTGTCTATAGGAGATTCTTCCTGCCTTCAGGTTGGTCAAGAAATCGTTTCGATAGGAAACCCATTTGGTCTGTCTGGTTCGATGTCTAGAGGCATAATAAGTCAGATAAATAGATTATTGCCAGAAGAGAATGCAGGATTTTCTATTCCAGGTACAATTCAGATTGATGCTGCCATCAATCCAGGAAATTCTGGCGGACCTCTTCTAGACCTGAATGGAAATGTTGTAGGAATGACTACAGCCATTCTTTCTGATACTGGCAGCTTCTCTGGTGTTGGATTTGCGATACCCTCAGATACCATACACAAAATTATACCGGAGCTTATTGCACATGGCAATTATGAGCATCCATTCCTAGGCATATCGGGAGTCTCTATTACTCCTGATATTGCAAAAGAATTAGGACTAAATGGAGCAAAGGGGGTTATTGTTGCATCAGTTACATATGGAGGCCCGGCAGACCATGCGGGAATACAGGGAGGGATAAAGATGTACAATGATGTTAATTATGGTGTGGAAGATGGAATTGACAGTAACAATAATAATAATATCCACTATAATGAAGGTGATATAATTCTCGGAATTGACAATAAGCCGGTTCGAACCATGGATGATATTATTAATCATATAGAAATGTCTAAATCTGTAGGAGATACTGTAACCTTGAAAGTCCTAAGAAATGGCAATATACATGACATTAGTGTGGAACTTGCGTCTAGGCCCAGTCCATCAACCTCGAGCTCTCTAAACGCTCAAAGCAAACTAGACAGCAATATTCCTAACATATTCCCATAAATTTTTGCTTGACTTAAAAAATAATCAAAATGAAAAAGTAAACATCACTCACTACAAGATACTGTACTAAGTCTCTCTATTGATTGTTACAATTGGGAAGGTATATGAAATCTAAATGGAAGCTAGAATACACATGTTTGAGGATTAACCAAGTTAACCAAGTTAACTGACTAAGTTAATCCAGGTTTATTAACCATAATACTAAATAGCGTCGTTAATGAATCTTGGAAAAGTCAACGAATCACAGGATAAGAATTTACACATTTTCAAGGATACCGATAACAAGTTATTCCTTACCCATAAACAGAATATAACTACCAATAAGAAAAAACACTTTATATTATGCAACTCTTGCTTCTGGTGTGCGTCTTCATATATACATACAGATAATATATTTATAGAAAAATGTCCCGTATGTCAAAATAGGATAATTGAGTTCCTCCCAATATCAAACAATGAAGTGTATAAATTTAATCACAATTTGAGGAGAGGAATTACATTGGAGTTTACTCCATATCAAAAGGATTTGTGAGAAGAGGGAATGAATATAGTTAGCGTAGATGTCTCTTTATTTGTGGCTGCAAAGACGTGCGACTGCAACCAGGCACATGGAAGAGGAAGGAAAGTAACGTATGAATTTATTGACGCCTACTATAGTACATGCATCGATAAGAGAGATATAATTACAGCTCAGCTACAAGCATGTGAAAAGCTTCTTCATTATTCTAAGGACGAAAACGATAAATAAGTTGTAAGAACAGAGATGGAAGAACTAAAAATGATATTGGATCTAATATCTCAGTAAGATGGTCATATAAAGTTCCTTATATTCTTGAGTTGCATGTGATGTTTTATCCATATAATGACATTAGAAGCCGTCAATTCCGTTAATCCCGTTGAAATCGCTTATTTCCTGCCCAAGTAATATAGAGATTACAAGGTCGTCTTCAGTAATACCCTAACCACCTACATCAAAGTAGCAGTTATCTGAACCTCCGTAATCCAAGTGCATTTGATACCCTATTTTTCATGATGTTTTTCCAGTGCTTCTCTGTTTGGAGCTTCAAGAAAGCAAAAGGATATTCTAGTGCCTCTAGTCCTCTTACCTGGATTTTCATAATATTGCAGCATATGGTTATAAGGTCATATTGCGGAGTAAAATCATGACGATGCTTAGTGAATATCTCAAATGTCCATCTTGCAACAAGGAGCCGAATCCAGAAAGTCTAGCGATGATTATAACTGAAGGCTCTCCCTATAACATTACTCATTTTGATCCTAAAGACCCTGTGATTGTATCGGGGTCAGAAATATACTGTTCGACTGAATGTTATGCGATAGCAGTCGTCAAACAAGAGATAGAATACGAGTGATAGCATATCAATGTATTAGAGCTCTT
>DASTUU010000056.1:0-1623 GCA_035759485.1 Nitrososphaeraceae archaeon | reverse complement strand
TAGAGTCCAACCTGTATTTTCCTAGGTAAATGAATATTGGCTTTTTGTATGGTATATGGCTCTCTTACTTTGCATTTCTTGCATTGAAAACCTTTGTCTTTGCCTTCTGATTTCATCCTCTTTGAGCAATGTCTGCATAATGGGTTACGCATTTCAATAGTTTCAGCTAATTCCAACACCAGGAAATATTCAACATTTAAAATCTTAGGATGCCGTGAAGAAGCTCTTCTTATGCCGCATCCAAGCTCAATGATATCCCCTATGGCAAGAAATGAGGCAATATTCGCGATACCTGTTGGCTCATAAACAGCAGCAGGAAAAGTGAAGCCATCTTTATTTTCTACCGCGAAAATCGAGTGCCCTCCTTGGATTATCTGCGGTTTAATACTTACCTTGCACCGCAGATGGCCCGAGGTAAAGGATTTGGCTTCTGGCAATTTAATTTCATTTTGCAGGTGCATATTAGTACCCTGGTTGGAACGGAACACCATGCAGCCGTCCAGTCTTTCCTTAATATCAAGTGATTGTAATGATGAAGTTACGACATGAACATTCTCGCCTCTAATCCCACAGAACACGGGGTCTGGACCGTGTGGAGCAATTAGTATACGCCTATTGGTGAAGTCTAAGTTATTAAATGTATAAGGAAAGGTTTTTTTGCTATATTCAATTACCTTATTGTAATCTACCGTTCTTACTATTCCAAAGTTTTCCGGTCTTCTGTATGCAATAGCTTCAAAAGTATGGTCTCCATCTAACAAACACCCAATTGCAGCAAGAGACCCAATAATCCCGCGACCATTTCCTAACATAGAATACTCAATATTATATTTTTCTGCTAGAATAATCGCATCTCTTTTGCTGATAATGTCATACATCGCATTTTTACTAAATTCTATCAGAGCATGCGGCAGCTCCCTTTCCCTATAGAAGACGACACCAGGATTTGCTCCCGAGTCTACCGCAGTATTGGTTTTCATATATTGTTTTATAAAATCAGTAATCCTCTCTTGGTCTTTAACACCTGATCTTATTCTAATGCACACAGCTGCATTGCCCCTAGTTTTCCAAGGTATGTTTGGGTTTAACCTAATCAACAATGGATAATCTATGAAATCTGCATTAGTTGTTTTGAGAATATACTCTGTGATCTTAAATGCCAGATGAGTAGTACATCTCCCTAGACGGCTATCGGTATCATCGATCACGATATGTAAGGGCTCTTTGTCACGAAAATCAAAGGAATTACCCAATACTTTTGCATTCATGTACGCAGAGGTCATTTCTGTGTATTATAGGGCGTATAATAAATTCCCTTATGCTAGACCTCAGGAAATAAAATTATTCTTTATTTATGTTTTCTAATTTAGATTGACCCTAACACTATCCTTTCATTAATAAACTCCTGAAGTAAGGAAAGTTAAATATGGCATTTTCATTCGTATATACGTGTCATGGCTAAAATCATTATTGGAAAGACTACTGATATTCCACAGGGTAAAATGAGTCACGTAACTGCTGGAGGTAAGGAGATATTGGTTGCTAATGTAGATGGCAGCTATTATGCAATAAATAACATATGTAATCATGCAGGAGCAGAACTGCATGAAGGTGATCTTGCCG
>DASTUU010000055.1:0-17493 GCA_035759485.1 Nitrososphaeraceae archaeon | reverse complement strand
CTTCTTATGGGGTGATCCAAGAAGTAAAAATTTTTCCATTCCATCTGAATTCATTCCCGCATCATCTTCTATTACTACAGATCCATCCTTCAGAATCGTGATAAGAACAGCGGTAGCATCTTCATCGAAGGCGTTTTCTATTAACTCCTTAATGATTTCATTGGGTGAAACCCAAGTCTTGGTTGCAAATTCCCTAAAGAATGAGGGATGCACTTTTAACTCCACAGTCATTTGTTGATTGAGATTTTACGTACATCACCTTTATTTGTTACGTATGAAAACTTGTTTGACAATCTAGTCATATAAGATGGCACGACAAAAAAGGCATTTGGAGCCTAAATCAGACGAGACGCGCTCAATTAAGAAAGATAGTACAACCACAATGGCTTCTGATAGGAACTTAAGATTGACTTATCTTGAAGGGTTCGACCTTCTTCTCACTTATAATGTCAGAAATTTGGTTCTTTATTAGTTCTATGTCTATTCCACAATATGTCCGCTTGGTGGTGGTAGTGAGTTTCTTTAAAGCACGTCCAAGAATAGAAATACAAATCTCCTCTTCATCCTTCTGGTAATGCACAAAGGCTGCGCAGACTAAAATAATACCTCCTATTAGCTCCCTTTCAGCTCCCGTCGATCCCTTCCATACATATTCGAGTATTTCATGTGCAATCCAATACTTCTCTTCGTTATAAAATTTCATTGCCTCGGATATAGCCTGTATCTTTTCTCTCCTTTTTTCTATAACCTGGTAAGAATCCGCGTATGGACCTATGTCGCGTAAAATAGAGGCAACTTCGACGATCTCACTGTCATCAGGTATACTAATATCATATTCGATATGTGACTTGGACACTCTTGTATCTCTTATGGTTATACCACTTGCTGAAGATAATATTCGAGCCTTATTTTTGAGCCACAAGTTGTCTTTTGGCCGGTAAGATGAATTATGCAAAAACAGCATGTATCTCATGGGACTACACGGTAACCATTTGGGCAAATACATAAGCAGTATCTAGGTCTTGGTCATTAGTCCATAATGTGGGAAGAGTTACACAGCCAACAACACTTAATTCAAAATCTTCGATGAGGTTTCCCCATCCCCATAGAGTCTTATCAGCTGTATATTCTCTCATTACATGAGTTCCCATGAAATTAAAGCCGATTGTGCCTTTTGCATCACAAAGGTTTCTTGCTTTAGTTATTACATCTCTAGCCATTATGTCTCCCAGTTCAGGCAGGCCAGATATGAAAAAGATAGGTTGCGAGAGATCAAGAGAACTGTAATCGAAGCTAGTGGCATCAAGATTTAGGATTTCAAAGCCAACTCCTGTTGAAGAGACAACATGGTGTTGAAGTATGCTCAAGTCCGTATCGATCTCGATGCTGAAAGACTTCAGTCCTACTAAGGTCGAACAATAGGCTATTCTTCCATCTCCTGAACCGATATCAACCAACTCAGTGAATCCCAATTTTTTAGAAAGAACTGCCAAGGCGTAGGCGGACAGAATCCAAGTAGGATAAAAAGGCTGATAGCAGGTGTCATATTTCTTACTGCTAAGCCAATAGTTGTTAATATCCCCCTCATATGATTTGCATAAGGTGCCATCAACTATGATTTCAGTCTGCTTCAGATATATGGGATTATTTTGCGCAAACAGATTCAGTTTGTCTAGAATGCTTTGTTCAATATCTAAATTTGTTGAATATCGACAAGGTACAACTTCTTTGACATAGCCAGTTGGGGAGAAATTTGTGATGTACTTATTCTTCAGTCGTGTAATAAGTGAACAAATGCCTTCCAATATTATTCATTGTTTTGACGAATATTTTAGTACACTGATTCTGAGCTTGGCCTCAAGCCGCGCTTGTAGGTCTTTTGTCCGCAAAGTGCACAGCAATATAGTCTCTTTTTTTTGTAGGTGTATATTACATCGTCTTCTTCCCTTATAGTATGGGCCGTCTTTGTCATACATCGATCGCAGAACCTTAGTTCTGTAAACACTGTCTTCATATGATTTCTACTTACACAATTATAAGGATTCACTCATTCGCTACCTCTTTAATTTTTGAGATAAAAGAATTGGAACCTCTGCTGGTACCTTTGCTACTGGAACATCCGCTTTGAAAAAGCTAGCCAGTTTTGATTCAGCAGAACCGTAATCGCCATAAACAATCGCCCCCGCATGTCCCATCCTCTTTTCTTTTGGCGCCGACCTTCCAGCAATATATCCAATGACTGGTTTTGGGAAGCTAGTTTTTATTATATATTCTGCCAACTGTTCCTCTGCATCACCACCAATTTCACCTACTACTACAACGCCTTCGACATCATTTATCCCGCTGATCATATCGAAGCATTCAATTAGATTCGTACCATTAATAGGATCACCTCCTATACCCAAGCAAAGCTTTTGACCATGGTTGGCCTTGGTTAGGTTGTATGCTAGTTCATACATTAAGGTACCACTTCGAGAAAGCAGAACCACATTGCCTCTTTTGAACGGCGGAGACGGCATAATCCCGACTTTGATTACCTCAGGAATGATAATACCTGGCGTATTGGGACCAATGACTCGGGCATTCTTGACTCTGGCGTATTCCACGATCTTTAAAGAATCTAGGATGGGAACTTGTTCTGGTATAGCCACTAGCAGTTTTATCTTATTATTTAAGGCCTCAGTGGCGGCGTTCAAAAAGTGTGGGGCTGGCACAAACATAACGGATATTTTGGCTCCTGTCTTTTCTACTGCTTCGCTCATCTCACTGTAAATAGGGATTCCATCAAATTTCTGCCCCCCTTTACCCGGTGTTACCCCAGCTACGATATTTGTTCCGTAGCTCCTCATCAATCTCGTATGTACTGAGCCAAAGCTCCCGGTCATGCCCTGAACTATCACTGGTTTTTTGCAGTAATCCTCGTCTGTTCGCTGACCGACCAGTATATTCATCAAGTCAAATTGGTTTTTCATAAACCTCCTCCATTTTTGATAATTCTTCCAGTAGCCCCCGTATCGCCTGCTCAACTGTATCATACATCCTGGCATTGCTATTCTTTAGCAACTCTTTTGCCTTCTCCGCCTCTGCACCAGTTATTCTAGCGAATGTGGGTATTTCTATAATACCCTCATGATATGCCCTTAGTATTCCTTCCGCCACCATGTTGGTTTTTACGATTCCTCCGAAGAGATTAATCAGAATAGCACGAATCCTCTTTATTTTACCAATGACTTTCAAAGACTCATATATTGTTTCAGCTGTGGCGCTACCTCCAAAGTCTAGGAAACAGCCCGCTTTCCCACCTTCGTCTGACACCATATCCAGAGTGGACATTACCAGTCCAGCCCCGTTTCCAATTATGGCAATATTACCGTCCAGCTCTACGAAGGAGAAACCACTTTTTTTAGCCTGCACTTCGGACTCTGTCATATTTTGATATTTTTTGAGCTCAGGATGTCTGAACAAGGCATTATCATCAATAATGACCTTGGCATCTAGAGCCGTTATAGATTCGTCCCGAATAACGACAGCAGGATTTATCTCCCCTAATTCTGCCTCTTTTTCAAAAACAAGCCTTGATAGGTTCATGGCAAGATTTGTGAAGGATTCAGCAGTCCGGCCCTGCAGGCCAAGCTTTGATGCTGCTTCGGTGGCCAGAGAGAGCGACATCCCAGAGGAAGGGACGTCTAAAATAAATTTATTCTTGACCTCCTCTATCTCAACTCCACCCTCTGCTGCGCAAATAAGAGAGTAACTTCTCTTACCCCGATTCAAAAAAAGGGAAATATATATCTCTTGCCTAATGTCGACAGCTTCCTCGAGCAATATCGACCGCGGAAGTTCTCCTTTGATTTCTTTATTCTTTAGTTCCTTGAATTTCGAGGTTACTTCAGTAGTTGTATTGCATTTGACAATAGCCCCCGCCTTTCCTCTACCTCCTGCTGCAACCTGAGATTTCAGTATCAAAGGAAATTCAAATTTAGTGGACAGCTTTTCTGCTTCTATCGGTGAAGTTGCCAATACAGACTTAGGAATCGGAACCCCATATTGAAGAAAAAGTTCTTTTCCCTGATATTCAAATAATCTCATTCTCCGGCTAAAGAAAAAAAGAATAGACTCATTTATAATTCTAGTATATAAAATTATATCAATTCGTAGCAATAAATAAATGGTTCTTGCCTAATATATCCAATATATTGTAATATCTCAGAAGTGTACCGGCATCTTATCAAAAACGAGCAATGGTTGAAAATAGCAACTCTATGATAACATTGACCCAAGAGCCTTGGTATATGTTCTTTAAGACTCGGACAGGATGGTAATTTTGTATATTATAATAAACGTATAAAAATATAATCTTTAAATATTTAGCTTGTATGTGACGCATTATGGTTGAAAAAATGACGGCCGTCTGGTTAATTATTCTGACAATTATTGTATGCGCCGCCGTGCCAGCTGTAATGATCTGGTTAACCATACAACCCAAGTCTGAACTTATTCTTGGTTTCGAACTTTATGATAGGTACGCATTATTTATCGGTAGGTTTTTGTAGCTGTTTGATTTTCGCCTTTCTTTTCTCTGTCAATTTTTGTAGTAGGTAGGACCACTGGCTCCAGAAAATATGCAACTATCCTAGTTACTATATAGAGGAACAACCATAATTCAGTAGAGAATAGATCAACATTAGACTTCAGATAAATCGCTTATATATTCTGCTTCTATGAGACTTCCTTATGAACCCTATTCGGTAGTCTGAATGCCTCTACAAAGCGTCAAATATCAAATAGTTAGGCTTTAGCCGTAATGCGATGGACAATCTATAGTATTATATTATGTCAGTAATTATGAGATTACGTTTTGGCCGAGAACAACCTCCTTTCTATGCTGCTTTGGCTCGGCGAACTGATAATTGCAAGCTGGCTTCTTTCTTATGGGGCTGAGCATCTCTCGATAAGATACGGGGCAAAGTTTGTGGGAAGAACTCTTCTGAGTATAGCCACTACACTTCCAGAGATTGCCATTGTTATTTATGCTGCAGCAGATGGTTTCTACGGAATTGCAATAGGAGCTGGATTAGGCAGTAATCTACTTATGATGACTCTGGGACTGGCAGTGATGCTGCTTATCGCTACGACTCGTCTATCCAAAGCACCTATGAAAGGTATCCCGGTAGGAATGTTCAAACTTGATAAGATATTCTTGTTGGCTACTGCAGTTATCAGCGCTGTATTGTTTATTAACGGATACGATTTTCTTGACGGATTAGCTTTCTCTGGCTTTTTCATAGCTTATATTGCTATGGCCTTTCTGGAAATGCGGAGTGAAAGAAAAAAAGAATCCTCCCGAATTATCTCAGACGCAGGAAATGCAGAAAATAGGCATCAAATCATAGAAGTTAACGATTCCGAAGCCACAGAAAAAAAGTTTGACAAGGAAATGCTTAAGTCCGTGGTAGCATTCGCTGCAGGCACGATTGGAATCGTATTTGGAGCAGGACCATTTATCCATTCTATGCAAGGGTTTTCGTTGGAGATTGGAGTCTCAGCTATCATACTGGCTGTTATAATAAGCCCCATAGCCGGTGAGATGCCAGAAAAAATCTCGATGATGATTCTTGCACGCAAAGGTGCAGCAGGGGCTTCAATAGCTATCGCAAACGTACTGGGATCTAAAATTTTAAATAATACATTACTTTTGGCGGTAGCAATATTTGGAGCGATGTACCATGGTGGATTCTATACAAAAATTGAACTTACTCCCATCCTTGCTTATCAAGTGATTCTTGTTACTATTGTTACTATTGTTGCTCTCCTCCCTTTGTTCAAAAAGGAAATAGGTCTAAAAGTGGGCATTTTGTTAGCAAGTTTGTATGCAATTAGCTTATTTATCCAATTTCTACTTCCTCAAGAAATTGCTTTGCATTAGTGTCTCTAATTTACTTTTGATAGTAGTATTCAAACGGATCAAGTACCCAATATCATTGAAGGCGTTAAGAGTACTCTCAGCATGTTGGAATTACGGGACAGCGATCTGTTATTCTGTCATAACCTCTCTTGCTGACGCCTTTTTGTTATTTTCTTGTGACAACGATTTCTCAGTTGTTCTAGAATACAAATATTCAATCTTATTTCCTGCTTGAATTTGTAAACTCTAATTATTATAAAATATGGTCTTTTCGAGATTAACCCGTTCTATCCAAATCTATTTATCTTCGATGACAACAAATTTGCTTATGGGCATATTTCTAGGAAGAAAGTCCAAGCGTTCGGCAGAGAGTCCCTCTGATGTCTCAACTCGTGAAGAGGGCACACTAGACCGGCGCGACTTCCAGAAATACGACTTGTATAGGAAAGGAGTGAATAGCATGTCAAATCAAAAATTTGAGGATGCGATCCGTAGTTTCGAATTATCCTTGCGGCTGGATCCCGCATATGTAGATGCCTGGGTTAAGAAGGGATATGCTCACTTTCATCTAGGAGAGTACAATAGCGCTATTTTGTCCTACGACAAAGCATTAGAAGTAGACGTCAATAATGTAGAGCCTTGGAACTTAAAAGGTTTGGCATACTACGAATTGAAAAATTATGATAAAGCTATATCAGCATGTGAAAAGGCAATTGATGTTGACCCTAATGACGGGATGGTATGGTATAATTATGCTTGCTATCTTGTACTGATCGGAAGAATCGATGAGGGTCTAGATGCCCTTAAAAGATCGATAGAAATTGACATAAGCTATGCAAGAAAAGCAGTCAAAGATAGGGACTTTGAGAGCGCCAGAGCAGAAGAAGGATTTCGAAGAATAATTGAAGTTGTGGTCCTAGAATCGATCAGACAGGGCTACAATTATGTCGGCAAGATAGTTTGGTTAACAGGCATGGATAAGAGTGATGTAGAGGATGCTGCAATGAGGCTAGCCATGAAGGGATTACTAATAAGAAGAGAAAAAAAGGGTATCAGAAGTAAGGAAGAATATTACGAAATAGCAAAAGAGATTGCAGACAAGGTAGGATATGCCAAAAGCACAGGTTTTTTGAAAAGAAGCAAGGTTATATCTGCTCCACTCCAGGAACTAAAGGATATCAGCGAAATAATTGGCACTGCAAAAATGTCTGTAGAAAAAGGAGATCTGCAGATAACGACTGAATCTTTAGAGAAATTAATAAATCCTGCTCAACATGGCAATGCAATGGTGGAACAATTCTTTGACGAACACCGAGATTTAAGACTATATCATATACGATTGAAAGACAGGGGCCAGGAATTTTTGAACTCGCATAAGATAGATCTTATTGATCTACTTTCAGAAATAGACGCCAAGGTTCGTGGGAACATTATGTCGAGTTCTGCAAGCGAAGAAGTCTAGGGCTCAAGATAATCATATTTGTGTACATGTTGTCAACAAATTAGCAACTAACGGCTTCTTAATAGAGTCCCTTGTATCAATATCCCTCGGCCCAGACGATTATGATAATGTATTATAGTAGGTGATAACAATAGTTTAGGGATGGACAAGAGGTTTGCTAAAATTAGCGAGAAGGAAATTACGAAAAGCATAGCATCTATGTTTAACGAGACTATCCAGGAATACGCGGATTCTGATATAATTATAATAGGAGCAGGTCCAGCGGGATTAACTGCAGGACGTAAACTTGCAGGGAGTGGATTCAAGACCCTAATAGTGGAACAAAATAACTATCTGGGAGGAGGCTATTGGGTGGGAGGATATATGATGAACCCAGTCACGGTGCGTTCACCGGCCCAACGGATATGGGACGAGTTGGGAGTACCATATCGAGAAGTGGGCATCGGTCTATACGCAACTTGGGGTCCACACGCTTGTTCGAAACTAATTGCTGCTGCCTGTGACGCCGGCGTTAGGTTTTTGCAACTGACTAAGTTTGACGATCTAATATTAAAGAATGATAGAGTGGCAGGTGTCGTCATAAATTGGATGCCTGTTTCAGCGCTACCACGAAATGTTACTTGTGTGGATCCAGTTGCACTAGAAAGCAAGATAGTTATCGACTCATCGGGTCATGATTCTGTAGCCGTAAGGCGACTAATGGACAGGGGGTACATAAAATGGGAAGGGATGAATCCAATGTGGGTTGACGGGAGCGAGGATGCGGTAGTCGATAAGACGGGAGAAGTTTACCCTGGTTTAATAGCAGCTGGAATGTCTGTAACAGAAACCTTTGGACTACCTAGAATGGGTCCCACTTTTGGTTCAATGTTGCTCTCTGGTATTAGGGCAGCAGAAATAGCGCAAAGCAAAGTTCAACAAATAAGCAATATCCATCCTATCACATAGTAGTCTCCTATATTTATGGCATTTTTTTGTTGTCGAACCAAAAAGGAATCCATTTTTCTGTGGACTTGGTTTTCCGAACAAATTATTAACAGGTAGTATAGTTGTAGATTGTAGTAGTTAGTTTATATGCCATCATATAGTGTCGATGACACTGAATCTATCAAGTCAAAGCCTTCACAACTCTACGATGTGGTTATTATCGGCTCTGGGCCTGCAGGATACACTGCGGGGATATATACCTCGCGGGCAAAGCTTAGGACAAGAATAATCTCGGGGACGTTACCTGGAGGTCAATTGATGACGACAAGTGAAGTAGAGAACTACCCAGGATTTCCAAACGGAATTTTTGGACCAGAACTTATGATGAATATGCGACAGCAAGCAGAGAGATTCGGCTCTTTCATTGCCGACGATGAAGTTATCCGTGTAAACTTTAGCCGAAGACCATTTGAAATTACTTCTCATTCAGAAACATGTGAAGCACATTCAGTAATCATATGTACCGGTGCTTCTCCTAGAAAGCTAGGAATTAGAGCAGAGGAGCAATTCGCTGGTAGAGGCGTATCGTATTGTGCGACATGTGATGGTCCTTTCTTTAAGGGGGAAAATATTGTTGTTGTGGGAGGCGGCGATACAGCCTTGGAAGAAGCCTCCTTCTTAACGAAATTTGGCCGTTCAGTACGAGTCGTTCATCGTAGGGATTCTCTAAGAGCAAGTAAGATTCTCCAAGAGAAGGCTTTTGAGAATCCCAAGATAGAATTCTTATGGAATAAAGTCGTTTCCAATATTGAAGGGGATAAGAAAGTAGGAGCAGTTATCGTAAAAAATGTAAACAATAGCGGCGAACAGAAACTTCCTGCGGGAGGTTTATTCGTTGCGATAGGTCATGAACCAAATACTGGTATTTTCAAAGGACAAATAGAATTGGACGACAAAGGCTACATAGTACTAAAGAATAATACGGTTACCAGTGTTGATGGAGTATTCGCCGCTGGCGATGTTCACGATTTTAGGTATAGGCAGGCAATAACTGCAGGCGGATTCGGTTGTATGGCCGCCTTAGATGTAGAGAAGTGGCTTACGGAGAGGAAACACAGACAATGAAATCATCCCAGTTTTACCTGATCTTCTGATACGCTAAACTCGGAAGATTCCTTGCGTTATTTAGAAGATTTTCATACTCGCTGGTCGTAAAAATTCCCTGTTCAATGTATAGACTCTTGAATTTCCTCCCGTCGTCAGCAAACAGTCCAACAAATATGCCATCCTGCATCCCATTAGCCATCTCTACCATCGAAGCCATAACAGATCCTGACGACGGTCCAACTAACAGATTTTCACGCATAGCAAGTGCTCTTACCATATCGAATGAATCTTTGTTGGTCGCGGTAATCCAATAGTCGACAACTTCTTGCCGTCGCTTGAACAAATCAGGCATAGCAGATTCCTCAAAATTCCTTAGACCCTGCAACAAGTGGTTCTGTTGGGCCTGGATTGCAACGATTTTGACATCTTTATTCCTTTCTTTAAGATAGGTGGCGACACCGGTAATAGTGCCTCCCGTACCACAGCCAGTAAAAAAGTGTGATACTTTCCCATTAGTTTGTGCCCAAATCTCTGGTCCCGTACTTTCATAATGAGCCATATAGTTGGCATCATTCTCGTATTGATTCGGCATATAATATACGTCAGGTCTGGGTTTTGCAATGGCTTTAGCCAAAGCAATACTCTGATCAGTTCCGGCTCCTACTCTAGGACACAAGTCATCGGACGTCTCATGTAGTGATGCACCTAAGTTTCTGAGAATTTGCTTTGTTTCCTCACTCACTTTTTCTGGGATGACGATTTCTACCCGGTAACCCAAGCTTGTTGCTATTCCTGCAAGTGCTATACCAGTATTACCAGATGTGGGCTCAATTATGACGCTCTTGTCCTTTTTCAATCTGCCTTTGTTCTCTGCATCCTTAATCATCCAATATGCAGCGCGGTCTTTTACCGAACCAAACGGATTATACCACTCCAACTTGGCATAAAACTTAATGTTTTTAGTGGAAAATGAGGATAGCTCAATAAGTGGGGTATTGCCAACGCTCTTGAGAATATTTTGTCTGGCTATTCTCTCCATTTTATTTTGCCTTCTTTATTATGAACTCGAGATCATTTTTAGTTTTGTTGATAGATAGAAGCTGATGTCCTGTCCTACTTATCCAGCGAGAAATATCTTCTTCCGATTCTGGGTCATCTGCTAGTACCTTCAGCACGTCCCCACTAGCAAGTTTTTCGATTTCAATTTTAGTGCGAAAAACAGGCTCAGGACAGAACAATCCTCTTACATCTATAGTTCTCTCTTGGTCGTTCTCAGTGTTACTAGCATCCATGTCCTATACGTCATAAATTGCATTTGCGTTATAATAAACGTTTATGAGACTATTAATGGCGGTATTTTATGAATCAATGCACTAATATTATCTAAAGAGATCTTTTTCTCTTTCTCGAATTAACTCATATATTGATGCATTATCTGACTTTACAAAATTAAAGCCTTTGATAACCACTACAGGTATGCCCTTGGACTTGCCCATTACTAACTCTGCCGCAGAGGCAATCTCGTCAACAATGGCAATCTCTGTCACCTTGAGTTTTTTCCCATACATGTCCTCTTCTCCTATATAGCTCTTAATCGGGACCATCCCTGCTAAACCTATTGCCACATTTGTCTGTCCATTCCGAAATGGTCTTCCAAAACTGTCAGTTATTACAACCGCGATCTCTTTATTTGTCTTTTCTTTTAACTTATACATAATCTTTTTTGCGGAGGCGTCGGGATCATCTGGAAGCAATAGTGCAGTTTCTTTACTATTCATAACATTGCTTTGATCCACCCCGGCATTGGCACATATGAAGCCGTGCCTAGTTTCACTAATGATAATTCCGTTAGATATCCTGACAATACTCTTAGATTGCCTTATAATTACTTCGATCAATCGAGGATCTTTCTTGTAGGCCTTCGCCAACTGCATGGCGAAGGGAGATGGAGTTAGAGAGTTTAACCTAACAATTTGACCCTCTGCCTTAGAAACTATTTTCTGCGCTATGACAATAATGTCTCCATTTTCAAGCGTAACCTTATTGGAAAGTAAGGCGCGCAGAATTAAACTGTATAACCTGTCTCCGGGCTTAACATCTCTCAAAATCCTCAGGGGAATGACTCTTATTCCATGTCTTTTTCGCATAGAGGAATTATAATTTATCTAGAATAATCACGTACACCATATCTACCGCCTACTGAGTGCTAGCTAGGACCGCATTACCAAACCTTTTTTCTAGCAGGTTCAGAAGCAAGGACAAGTTGCGTATTTCTAGCACTGCATCTGATTTCTCCCTGACCTTTTCTACAGGGCAAAAGCCAACCGTATATCCTGCGATATCAAATAGGTTCAGATCATTCGCTCCGTCGACTACCACTACCGTCTCGGACTTATTAATTCCCCAGTTCCTTATTGTTGGTAAAACAGAGGCGGCCTTGTCGGATGTTACATTTATTTTCAAACCTACCAGCAGGCCATTTTCAAAAACTAGCTCATTACAAAATACCTCGTCTAACCCCAACTCTCCCTTTAGTCTGTTGGTGATTATTGAGAATCCGCCTGATACCGCTATCATCTTCCAACCAGCTCTCTTGAGTGAGGAGCACAATTCTTTTGCTCCTGGCATAATTTCGAGACTCTCACCAATTCTCTTTGCATCTTCGAACCTTGTACCCTTCAGAGCAGAAACTCTTTTTTTGAGGCCTTCCTCCCAATTTATTTCTCCCCGTATTCCTTGCTTTGTGATTCGCCAAATTTCTTTTTCCTTTTCCGGCCCCATAACCTGGGACAAAACGGGCAAGTACTCAGCATTAAGAAGAACCCCCTCAACATCAAATATCACCAACATTCCTAAGAGCTTCGATTCCCTGACATCGCATATTCTATATTAAGTTTGTTTAAAAGAAGAATGGTAAGATCTTATAAAAGAACAATTAATCCAAGAAATGTGGCTGTCAGCAGACAATTCCTTTTGACTTTGCAATCCAAATAGTAATGCAGCCAGTACTCAGAATTTGAAGCATAGTCAAATATCATTTGAATCATACGAAAAATTCAGCAAGGGTGATATACTGCTAATGTATTGTGCTAACCCATGAGCGAAAGTGTACAAACAAAATACACTGTGCCTGTCAAGCAAGTAGAGAAAGGAATTAAACTGACTGATGAAGCAAAAGTTGAGCTGCAGAGCATAGGTATGATGGATGACAAGGGCAAGCTTAAGCTAAAAGGAGTTAGCCCTAAGATGCTAAAAAGAATGAAGTTGGAAGCAGTCGATTGCCCTGTTCTCAACCGAGAGATCGGATTTATTCAGTGCTACGTTTGTAAAAATTTTAATAGCAGAATTACTGGGCAGGTTAACTGTAGAGGAGACCCATTGTAACGATACGCAGTCTGACTTAAAGTAGGTTGTAAATTGTGTGACAATATTGGACGATACGAAGCAGATTGGTATTTCGGTAAAAAAACTTGAGGATTTCTCACAATGGTATACCCAGGCTGTAATAAAGAGCGGTTTAGTAGATTATGCTCCCGTCAAGGGTTCCATTGTCCTGCGTCCCTATGGATATAAGATCTGGAGCATTATAAGGAAAATCGTGGACGACAAACTAGAACAAACCGGTCACGAAAATGGATTTCTCCCTCTGTTAATTCCAGAAAGTATATTGGCAATAGAAAAACAGCACTTCGCGGGATTTACTCCGGAAGTATACTGGGTTACTGAGGCAGGAAACGAACGGTTGTCAGATAGGCTCGCGTTGAGACCCACATCCGAGGCTATTGCTTACTCAACTTTTTCAAACTGGATTAAGAGCTACAGAGACTTGCCTCTGAAGATGAATTTCTGGAATAGTGCGTTGCGCGCGGATATTAAAGGCACAAAGCCTCTGATACGGAATTCGGAATTCCTATGGCAAGAAGGGCATACTGTTCATGCAAGCAGAGAAGAAGCAAGAAATGAATCACACGCTGCTCTGAAAATTTACCGTGAAGTGATAGAGAATCAGCTTGCTATTCCGTGCATAGCAGGGCACAAGAGCGAAAAGGAAAAATTTGTAGGCGCTGAGGATACACTGACGCTCGAAAGTATAATGGCTGATGGGAAGGCTTTACAGATGGCTACATCGCATAACCTCGGCCAAAATTTTTCTAAGAGCTTTAACATAAAGTACCTTGGTAAGGATAACAAGGAGCATTTTGCTTGGCAGACATCTTGGGGCCTTTCCTGGCGTCTCATTGGGGCCATGGTTATGGTACACGGTGACGATAAAGGAATAATCCTTCCCCCTAGAGTAGCTCCAATACAAGTCGTGATTATTCCAATTTTCAGAGACAAGGATGCTCTCTACATAAAAGCAGCAGCAACCGAGCTCGCAGATGCTTTGCAGAAGACAGGATTTAGGATCCTCACCGATGACCGAGATGAATACACTTCTGGCTGGAAATTTAATGAATGGGAATTGAAGGGGGTTCCGCTCAGAATCAACATCGGCAAGAGGGATATCGAAAGAGGGAATGTGGAATTAGTAAGAAGAGATACTAAGGGCAAAGTTTATGTACATTGTGACAATTTACCCTCGCACATCACTAGTATTCTAGAAGATATTCAGGCGAATTTATTTGCTCGGGCTAATGCTCTCCTGAACAAAAGTATCTCAAATGCTGTTAGCTTAGATGAATTAAAATCTATCATAGATAATAAAGGCGGGTTGGTTTTTTGCGGATGGTGCCAGAACCAGGAGTGTGAACTTCGAATAAAAGAAGTGACGGGAGCAGATCTTCGAGTTATCCCTTTTGACAATCAGGATCTTTTAAAATTTCCGAATTGTGTACAATGCAGGAAAAAGGCATCTTGTGTTGCTGTCTTCGCTCAGGCTTATTAAATTTCGATGTAATTTTTGGGGAGATTTGGTGAAAGTCGACTGAGGTCTGGCCTAATTTGGGATCCCTGAATGATGAGAGTCCCCAAATTGCTGCAATATAACACTAGATATATCGGTGAACTGTCATTAAACATGCTTGGTTAGTTTCGGCGAAATCTTTGCACTTTATGAAGGATTTGGTTATTTAGGGGTATCATTGGTAAGCTTTATCGGCAGTATTATTGTATTTATACCCGTCCCATACTTTCCGGTCTTGGTTACAGCCACACTAAACAGAAACTTTGATCCTCATGTCATCGCACTCGCTAGTGCAGTTGGCGCAGTTGCCGCAAAAATGATAATTTTCTATGGAAGCTATTATGGCAGAAATATGCTTAGCAGGAAGACAAAAAAGAGGATTTTGCCTTTGCAGAGGCTCTTGAGTAAGTATGGGTGGGCAGGGGCATTTGTAGCCTCTGTAACGCCGGTGCCTGATGATTTAGTGTATATCCCTCTGGGACTGGCAAAGTATAACCCTTGGAAATTTGCAACGGCCGTATTTGTCGGGAAATTAATGCTAAATGAAATGATCGTTGTGGGGACTATATTCATCGGCAGACCGTTCGTAGATATTCTTTCATCCGAGAAGATAGATCCAATATATCTTATAATTGGGGCAGTTGTCAGTGCTGCGGTCTTGGGTTTGCTAATATATTTTTCTCTAAGGATAGACTGGTCGAAGATTATTGGAAAATGGTTTCCCTGGACTCTTAGTGAGAGTGGCACAGATCGAGGAAAAAAAGATTCAGAGCATCCATAGAGATGAGGGCCTACGAACTACTGGTTGTAGGGCTATCATAACTTTTAACCTGTCAGCATAGAGATCATGGTGGTTTCAAATGAGGACTAAACAAAAATAGGAGACAAGCTGGCAAGGCGTTCGCAGCACGCACTGTTGGAAACCCAAAGAGAACTGTTGTATACCGGCAAGCAAAGTTTCAATAAAGCCGCAGTTGACTTAACGGTACTTTAGGCTCATGCATTTCTGCAGTTAAATTGTAACCAAAGATAACTACCTAAACTCGATAATGTAACCTTTACAAATCTCGAGCCAAAAAGTTAATCACTATGTCTATAACCTATCGTATCATCGGAACCTTATGCAGCCAAGGTTCGTGGTCTATAGTTTTATCTTGCTATGGAAATACGGATCTACAAGGTCACCAGGCGGCACAAAAAAACAGAGAAAGAAATACTGACCTAATCTTTTCACATTGATGGCTGCCTATTTTAATAGTGCAGCCTTCTAGGCTCTATTTCCTAGCACCTTTTTATAATCTCTAGACAGGTGAAATATGTGGTACCCTTGGAAATCCTCAGAGAAGCTTGTGTCAATGTATATAATATTACGCGAAATCTTATTGGAACGGAGGAAGGTAATCAGAGGCTTGGAATTGGAGCCGGGGGAGACTGGTCAAGGAAGATTGATGTAAAGGCTGAAGAGGCAATAATTAGGACTGTGAAGGAACATGGCATGTATCCCACATTTATCGGCGAGGAGTGCGGTATGATCTCCGGACAAGAGGGGTATTTGATAATTGATCCTATCGATGGAACAAGAAATGCAACTGCTGGTCTTCCTTTCTATTGCTGCTCTTTGGCTTATTCAGCAGAGAACAAACTAAGCTCTGTATCGCATGCCGCTATAATGGACCTCTTTAGAGGAGACATTTATTCTGCCTCAGAAAGTAGAGGAGCTTGGTTAAACAATTTCAGAATTGATCCACTAAATAAAAAACGACAGTATGAAGACCTGATCATAGGTATGAATATTTCAAGGACATCTTCGAATGACCTAACCCTCCTTTCTAGGATTATCGGAATTGCAGATCATATTAGACTCCTAGGTGCTAACGCTCTTGAGCTTTGTTACCTAGCAAAAGGGTCTCTGGATGCTCATATCGACCTACGTGGTAAGATTAGAGCAACGGATATTGCCGCTGCCTATTTGATAGTTAAAGAAGCAGGAGGAAATATTTATTCCCCTTTAGAACAGGTTCTCGATGCGGAGCTAGCGGCAGATTCACGAATGTCATATATCGCTTTCAGTAATGCCAATCTGTATGATGTTATTTTTAATGCTCTTAGGACCAATGAGTAACTTTGAAAGCGCCCGGGCCGGGATTCGAACCCGGGTCGAAGGAGTGACAGTCCCCCATACTAGACCGGACTTTACGGTATCGGAGTTTGTCCTGCAATACCGCTATACTACCCGGGCGCATTAACAACAGCTCAATGAAGAGCATTAAAATGTTTTGTTATCTTACAAATCGAAAGAACGTATAAAATTAAATTGCACTGCTATCACCGTATAGTAACTGGGGCCCGTAGCTCAGCCAGGTAGAGTACCGGACTTTTATCCAGCGAAGAAATCCGGCTGTCTCGGGTTCGAATCCCGACGGGCCCGTACCAGAGTCGCTTCTTTATTAGAATTGCACCCATAACAAAAGGAGAGATAATTATAAACATACATTTCCATTGTTAGGAAACTTACCTTTTCATGGAGCCCCTGGGGATAATTTTCATCCTGTTTTAAAAAGTTTAGGGGTCCAATTTTTATAGTGATCGCCCCCTCGTGAAATTGGATAAGACGTTGGTTGTAATAGCAGCAACAACTCCTGCTCAAATGCTACTATCAGTACTGAGTCAGCAAAGAATATTACTCTAGCAAATCCGACAATACCACCGATGGCAAATCGAACTACAACAAATCAAACACAAAGCCGAGGGGCAACTGTACCTGCGACGGTCAACGTGACACAACGGACTTCTAGTCAGTAATAGATAATGTAAACGCAGCAAGTGAAGCATTACAGCAATGACACTACTGAAGTATATGATGCAATGAATCGTGTTCAAGGCGAACTGTGTGGAATGTGGAATTGCTACTGACCAACGAGAACAGAATAAGAAAACGTTAATGTAAATATCAAACCATTGCGGTATAGTACTGATAGTATACGTGATGTGTTGAGTAATGATGATACAACAAATGCACTTCAACAGCTAATTTCTACCGATGTCGGACTACATAAAAACAATATAAAAAAACACCAAGAGGAAGAGAAAGTACTACTACTTTCTCTTCTGACTATACTGCTGGTAAGTTACTACGACTATCCTCCACCGCTATTTTGCAAATGCAGTTGACTATGATAGTGGTCGAAG
>DASTUU010000054.1:0-4334 GCA_035759485.1 Nitrososphaeraceae archaeon | reverse complement strand
GTTTTGTCGCGCTCATCTTTAAGACTCTGCCTAACTAAATTAAACATTCGTTCTATAGTTTCATCCACCGAGTCAATATTAGCCAATAGAATTTCTCCGCCGCACCTGTATCGACTCTCCTATTTTTATACCTTCTTATTGAAATTCATCTATAATTTGCGCTTTTAACCTTTGTACCCAACTAAGCTACTCGTAGCCGTGTATGTGACACATCCGGATGGGGTCTAGAACTCATATCTGACCATACTGGTCTACGGTTTAACTTTATATCTGAAACTAAAATTCTTGTACTTGCGACATACTCATGTCATAAGCTAATGGCCTCTTGGTAACACTACATAATTTTATTTCATTCATGTGCTGATAAGATAGAATTTCTGTGGCATTTCATAGAGACCTGCAAGTGTAAGGAATTGTAAACAACAAAACTTTTGTTCGCTTTACTCTATAGCAGAGTCTCTATATACATATTATAAATAACATTATTGTTAAATATATAATATGCAAAAACAGGGCACTAACAATAGTCATAGCAATAATAAAAACTTAAAAGCAAATAGATTGATCAATGAGAGTAGCCCATATCTCTTACAGCATGCATATAATCCAGTTGATTGGTATGCATGGGGAGAAGAGGCTCTTCAGAAAGCTAAAAGAGAGGATAAGCCCATTTTTTTAAGTATAGGGTATAGTGCATGTCATTGGTGCCATGTAATGGCTCATGAATCATTCGAGAATGAAGAAATAGCCAGCTTAATGAATGAAAAGTTTATCAATATAAAAGTTGATAGAGAAGAGCGGCCAGACCTAGACGATATTTATCAGAGAGTATGCCAGCTTGCAACTGGAAATGGAGGTTGGCCTCTTTCAGTATTTTTGACACCTGACCAAAAGCCTTTTTATGTGGGTACTTATTTTCCCAAGGAAAGCAGGTACGGGATGCCTGGTTTTGGCACCATTTTGACTCAATTATCCGAAGCTTACATAACAAAGAAGCATGAGATTCATTCAGCGACAGCTGAATTTATGCATGCTCTATCAAACAGTGCACAAGATATCCAATTGCTGCAAGAGAAGCCACAAGGCACCATCTTAAACTCTGGCAGTTCAACACTAGAAGAGGCAGCCATAGGATTATTGCATATGGCGGATACTGTTTATGGTGGGTTTGGACAAGCACCAAAATTTCCAAATGTCTCTAATCTTCTCTTTTTGCTGCGCTATTATGATATTTCTGGAATTAACCGATTCAAAGATTTTGTGATGTTTACAGCTGATAAGATGATTTGTGGGGGTATTCATGATCAACTTGGCGGCGGTTTCCACCGATATTCAACAGACCAAAGATGGCTCGTTCCTCACTTCGAAAAAATGCTTTACGACAATGCATTGCTGACACAGCTGTATGCTGAACTCTATCAAATCAGCGGGAATAAAAACTATCTTGATACAGCAGAGAAAATATTGGATTACAGTAGACGAGAAATGACATCTCCAGAAGGAGGATTTTATTCTGCTCAGGATGCCGATTCAGAGGGTGAAGAAGGGAAATTCTATACTTGGTCAAAACAGGAAATAATTAACTGCTTAGGTCATGAAAAGAAGTATGCAGCTATATTTTGCGAATATTACGGGGTCACTGAGGGTGGTAACTTTGAAGGGAGAAACATTCTTCATATCAGTAGATCCATTAATGAAATCGCTAGAAAGTATGGCCAATCTCCGGATGAAATAAAACATGCACTCCAGCATACATCTAAGAGACTTTTTACAATTAGAGAAGGAAGAACAAAACCTGGAAGAGACGACAAAATCCTAACTTCGTGGAACAGTTTAATGATATCAGCCTTTACCAACGTTTATAGGATAACGAATAATGATATGTATCTACGTCATGCTGTAAAGGCGATAGAGTTTATTGAGAATAGAATCGCTATACCTAATGGCAGACTTCGAAGGACGTTTAAAGACGGAATTTCTAAGCTTAATGCGTATCTGGACGATTATGCATTTTATGTCAATGCCCTATTAGACGTATTTGAAGTTGATACCACCTCTAGATACCTTGAAAGGGCTATAATGTATGCCGATTCCATGATCCAGCACTTTTGGGATGACAAGCAGGGAAATTTCTTTTTGACATCAGACGATCACGAACACCTAATTGTCAGAACAAAGAGTTTGTATGATCTTGCAATCCCCAGTGGCAATTCAATGGCTGCCTCATGTCTGATTAGACTATATCATATAACTCAAAATAGCGATTATTTACAGAAAGCAGAGCAAATTATGGGGACAGGATTGAAGGCTGCAGCAGAAAATCCCTTCGGATTTGGACAGCTTCTAAATGCAATTTATCTCTACACTAGTAAACCCATAGAGATAACGATTATAGGAAAAGAAAACAAAGAACAAAGCGGCTCCAAACAAATGAGTAGTTGGCTTGGCAAACAGTTTATTCCTAACAGTATTACCGCTCTTGTAAAGGATCAGTCACAGTTAAACGAATTAAGTAAATATCCATTTTTCCATGGAAAAAAAGAAGAAGACATTATCCAGAAAGAAAACATTAATTCAGAGTATGCGTTCGTATGCAGAAACTTCTCCTGTTCCCTTCCTATCCATTCATTACAGCAATTACAGAAGTATCTTGGCAAGGGTGATGTAGAAATATCCTTGCAATAAAGATAATAGATTTACTATAATGTTAGCTATTTACACGCTGACTTTTTTGATATCTATCAAAAGCCTATCGCCCACACGTGGGCTGCCTATCCTCTCATATCTCCTTTTTGGCATTGTAATCTGAATAGTTGTTTGTGAATAGGTCTTGACGACAGTTTGAGGCTGAGATCGCAGGATTGCTTCCAGTAGCGGCTTAACCTGTTCTTTTACTTCTTTGTCTGTTATTGCCCGATCGATAGCCTCTAGCATCATCTGTTGTTGAGATACATTTTCGAGCTCTATATCTTCACTGATCGCCATAGAAATGCTAGAGCCTGTGTCTGTTATCTGACTGATCTTATATCGAATGATTGATTCCTCTTCCAAATTGACATGTGTACATAAGTGTAATTAATAAATTATTAGAAAAGGATGTTATCAGATATCTTTTATAGACAAGCTCAACGGCTATCTACAAATTATGAGCTTTTTCTTTCATACATTACGTCTAGACTTTGTTATTGCCTAAAATCATTGAAGAAACCATAAATTGCATATTTACTGGAATTACCTACATTGAAATGAATTTGGGAGAAGTTCACGGAAGGTCGTTAGCTACCCTTTCACGAAGCCGATGACAAAACCGGCCGCAAGGCTACCTGTTATGGGTATCCCATAGTTTGCAAGTGTTGCTGATATTAACTGGCCACTACCCCATGGGACTTCAGCTGTAATATTGCCGTTTGTCATATTGACAATTCCGGAGAGACCATTCTCTACGAATAACTGAATTTTGTTCCAATCTATACTTAATACCTTGTGGTATTCCAAATAGATAAATCCAACAAAAATTAAACCAACTATTATAAGCATGACTTTCATTACCTTTTTTAATGCATATCCTATTAGAAAACCTGCCACTCCACCAAACCCTATTGAGGTTGCAAATGACGCAAGGGAACTAGGATCAAAGCTCATATTAGAGTCTGGTTCTCCCAGCTGCTTTATAGTGCATGTGTATATTTTTTACATAAGTTACTTTTTTAAGAATGAGCTAACATTTTTTTCTCGTTCAATAATATACTAAGATAGATGAATTATCAGTTGGTCTTGACACAATAGTTACTTGTATTGATCTGTGTTTAATCCTATATAGGGCAGTTACAGATAGCAAATCCTCAATGGGCAGGGGAGGAGCAATTATATAAAGAGTAATGTTGCACAATTCATTATATGAAAAGAAGGGCCATGCATGCCTTGGATGTACGCATAATTGTGGCGGCCGTAGTAATATTTGGTATTGTTCGTATAACTGCTCCTAGTGACACAATTTCTACTGTAGAAGAACAACAGACAGATAGTCAGGGTTCATTGAATAATTCTGAAGTACTAAAGATTGCAATGAAGAATGTTACTGCCAAACGAGATCAAGAAAATGGAGTAAACATTCAAGTTCAATTCCGTGTTTTTAACCCAAACAAATCTACTGTAATACTGGAAGCAATAACATATAATGTTTATACTAATAATACACGAGTTGTATCCGGAGATATCGGTGAGAAACTAGAAGGGTTTGTGGCTTCTCAAGAATCAGTTTTTCCCATAATTGCTAACAGTAGTATAACTCTGAAGGATTCACATCGCCTACAGCCAAGCGAGTTCCTTCCGGC
>DASTUU010000053.1:0-2087 GCA_035759485.1 Nitrososphaeraceae archaeon | reverse complement strand
ATTGTTAACTATAGGAGCAACAACAATAGTGCCAGCTGCCTACGCAGGAGGAGATCATGATGGTGGAGATGGAAACAAGAACAAGGCAGAAGACGATTCAGCAGCTGCAATAGCTGACTGTGATCACAACGACGTCGAACGGGCTGGATTTGACTGTGTCGCGATTCCAGTCAACGATATTGAGGTAGACTAGATCAAAGAAAGATTCCTTCAGTAAAAGCTAGGGGAATCACAACCCTTTTTTTTCTATACCTCTTTTACAAACCTGACAGGAATAATAGCTAGGACCTGCCTAATACGGGAAATATATCATAGTATTACCAGTAATCCAAAAATAATCTACAACCATCGCTACCCATGATGGGCCATGTTTCCTACTAAGAGGAGACTATTATTAGTAGATGGCGAACAGGATATAACTTCGATCCTATGCAGTGTTTTACAAGAAAGCGGATTTGAGGTAACTTCCTTTGAAGATCCTGTTTTGGCACTTAAGCATTTTAAACCTCGTTACTATGATTTGGTGATTCTAGATATTAGGATGCCAAATATGAATGGATTTGAACTATATCGACAGATAAGAAGAAAAGATAACAGAATAAAGGTTTGTTTTCTAACAGCTGTTAGCGAGTTTGGCGAGTACGAACAATACAGAAAAGAGGTTTATCCTAAGCTTGGCGAAAGGCATTTTGTTGCAAAACCGATATCAAATGATGAGCTAATAAAAAAATAAATGAAATACTAAGTTCTTCTTTATAATAATCATTCGGGAATAAATATCCACATAGTTTTATCTAGGCACAGGTATTTGTAAATATATTGAATAGACTAGACGCGCTGGATAAAAAAGTTAAGTAGCTAGCACAAGATGAAGTAAATACAAATATCCAATAGAAAGTCATACCACACATGGCCAAAGTATCGAATTTTTGCCAGCTAGGGCGGCATGATCAATGTCCTGTCTAACAACCCTATGATCGTGATTATCCTAACTGCCAATGCGATTGTCATTCTGGAACTATTCCAGCAACTTTTGCAGGCGATATGGGAACAGTAGATAAAACGTAGTTAGAGTTGTAGAGCCTACACGGTCTCCTTCAATATTTTGATTGGGCCTTACAAAAAAACTTTAACGGAACAAGACGTAATTTCAGATATTTCGCGTCATCATTGCCATTGCCATTGCCATTGTCATTTGCCGTACACCTGTGAAGATACAAAAGAAGAGACAAAAAGTCCTGCAATCCGGCGAGCCCCTATATAACCCGGATTGCAAGGACCGTACAACATTTGGCAACCGCTTATGGACCAAAAAGCAGTAAACGGTAGATGGCTTTCATGGAGATAAGGATTTAGTCACTTTTATAGACAATCTTTTTTGGATAAAATGTATAAAATCACGTTGCAAACTGTGGTCTTATATCAAGGACGAATCCGTTTATCGATGTCCTGTATTTTACTACAGGAAGAAATATCCCCATAGTTTTATCTAGTAATAGTATTGGAACTTCTAGTGACCTTATCTGAAGAGCCTCACATATACTATCCAAACATAGCTATCATGAAGTTACATGAACAACAACATTTTAGCATTGGTCTTTCTGATGGCCGGTACATTGCTAACTACAACTGCAATAACAACAATGGTACCAGCTGCATATGCCGGAGGAGACGATGATGATGGAAACAAGAACAAGGCAGAAGACGATTCATCAGCTGCAATAGCTGACTGTGATCACAACGAGGTCGAACGGGCTGGATTTGACTGTATCCCGATCGCAGCCAACGATATTGAGGCAGATCTTGGGGGTCTAGTAGGATTAACAGAGCTAGGCACTTCATCCGAACAGGAAGCCACACTCGCAGGACAGCCATAAGCCAAAGACACTTTATTCCCTCAGGCAAGCTATGGGGGTCTCACCTTTTTTTATATCTCTTACAAACCTTTTATCATTTTACCAAGTTAAGAACCAGTTAGTGGACTAACTAACTTCCCTTTGACAAGCTTACAAGGCTTTAATCCCAATCCTCAAAAAAAGTATCCGCGTCATCTTCTTCTATTGGCTGCATAGCCGTGGTAGTATCAT
>DASTUU010000052.1:0-6982 GCA_035759485.1 Nitrososphaeraceae archaeon | reverse complement strand
TCCAGAGCCTTCTTCAACTCCCGTTTGTGTGACTTTTATTTTGTCCATTACTATGATAGCCCCCACATCCTCCCTAATTTTTACTAAACCCGGAAACACTCTGGAAAGTCGATCGGAAAGAGATTTAAAATCAAATGGTTTCTCCATTAATTTTATTTCTTTAACAAATGAACCATTAAGGATCAACTTGAGAATTCCATGGCCCTCTACATTATCCAACACAACATCAAGTTTTTCATCGATACCGGCCAAAGTTCCATTGTATGTCTTGTGATCCGAAGTTTCTATAGATACCTTCTTTCCCAAGAACTGAACTGTCTCCTCTCCAAATTTTCTGAGAATTACCGCAGTCATATATTTTCATATGAATATAGCTTTGGTAATATATGTATGGATTCACGAGAATTATCCGATATTGATATCCAATAATGTTTTAGTTCTGATGATGCTGTACAGTGACATTCTTCAAAAAAGGGGCGTGGAGAGTGACCTATAAGGTAAAGAGAATAGGCTTTAATATTCAAGAAATCTCTGTAAGTCATTATTTTTATACACAAGAGACAGCCAATCTATACATCCAAACTGCGGTCTCAATTTTTGTTGTAATAATGAGACGATTTTGTCCAGAGTCTGCGAAGGCGTTTCTCCCGTTGTGTCTACTTCAGCAATCTTATCCCTTCCGAAGGCCGTTAACGAGTCATAAAGTGTTATTCCGAGAATCTCAGAAGCTATATTTTCTCTCGCCTTTTCGGGGCTATAATGCCTTTTCTGGAAAACTGAAATTAATTCATATGGCGAGCGTCGCAAAACTATGGCTATACTTACGTCTTCAGGATTTATTACATAAGGCGCCAGATGACCTACAAAGATAAGGTCTTTTGTATTTATTTTAGCTTCCTGCTCAATGAGCTTACTGACCTTTTTTATATCAATACTTGTTCCGTCTTTACCCTCCAAGATTGCGTTGTTGGCTAGAGCCAGTTTGTTTATATCTATGATTTTAGATCCTTGGAATCTTTTGGCAATGAGTCTTGCGCTTGTATGCTTCCCAACACCTGGATTTCCAGTAATAACCAATCTAAATCTTGTTCCCATAAACTACCTCTACTAACCAAATGCCTACGAGAATAGTCAAGGATAAGCAGTTATGTTCCAAGTTGATATAAAAGACCTAATATCAGGTGAGTTATCAATCATCATCGGTACCAGAAAAAAATTTAATCTTATTTCCGAACTTGATTATATATGGTGCCATAAAAGTAGTGACCACCGTAACAACACCTAAGATAGGAAGCACAGAAGATGAAATGGCACCAATGTCCTGGCCACCTTTTGCTATGATTAATGACATTTCTCCTCTAGAGGCGGATAATCCAAGACCGGTTCTCAAAGATGTACCGTAGTCATACCTTCTGAACTGAAGAATACCAGTTACAATGAGCAGCTTTGAAGCAAAAGAGGACAAAATGAGCACCATCGCGGGAACAATGAACAACGGTATCAACGATATGTCCATAAGCGCTCCTATTGATATAAAAAACAGTGCCGAAAATACGTCCCTCAATGGTATCGTAATGACCTTTGCTATAGCAGCTGTTTTAGATTCGGCGACAAGAACTCCTGCTAAAAAGGCTCCTATTACAACCGATAGTCCTAGTGCCCTCGCGGCGAACGACAACCCAAACGCTAGACCGAGAATCACTATAAGAAGCAACGCGTAATCATTGGTTTTGCCAACTTTATCTAGCGCATTAGGTATGAACTTGGATCCGAGAACCAATATGCTTCCTATGAATGCTAGAACAACTCCAATTGACAGCGTGATCTGTATGATAGACACCTGATTGGCCCCAGCAACCGCAGTTGATTGTAGTATAGCCAGAGCGCTCACGGCAATAATATCTTCAATAATCAAGACGCCTAGGATTAATACGGACGAGCGATCAGTTAGGATATTAAGCTCTTCCAAAATTTTTACCGTGACTACTGTGCTTGTGATAGACATTGCTAACGCTATGAACACAGAGTCAAACAATGAAAAGCCCAATGTTTGAGCAATAAAAAATACAATAACTAGAGTTCCAAGAGTTTCTGGTATTCCAACTATAAGAGCTGTCTTACTGACAGATTTTAATTTTGCTATAGGGAATTCTGTACCTATGACAAAGAGAAGCATAATTATGCCTAACTCTGCGAAAACATTTACAGTTTCTACGCTCTGTATTAATGTAAATGGTGGTGTATAGGGTCCAATTACCATTCCTGCCAATATATATCCAATTACCATTGGTTGTCTCAACTTGTAGGTGATGATCAACATTATTGCCGCAATTATCATAATTACAGCAAAATCCTGTACTATAAAATTAGATGGAGATAGAGACGGTGATAAACTAGGATTTGGGAAAAACTGCGGAAACGAAGAAGACTCTGTAGCTCCTATAGCTATATGATTCATTAACTTAGATTAATCTGTGTCATATAATAAAAACTATCATTCACAAGGATAAATATTCTATGGCTTTACTGGCTTTACTGGTGAAGCTGGGAAGTAATTAAGTACAAAGCCGCAAAGTAATCTCTCTTTAGCGCCCTAGGTGACACCAAAAGACTGCCTAGCACTAGTTGCAACTATAGAATCAAAGACACAAAAATGTAAAAAAGAGGGATTGAAATTTTTCGATTCTTGGTGCTGCTAGCCTTCTTCCCAGCCCTTTGAGAAGACACCGTTCTTGTGTAGAGGAACCGGTTGTCCTGCAGTGTATTCCATTGGTCTCATCCAAAAGATCGCATGTGTGGGGCATACACCTATACATGCACCATCAGAGATGCATCTTTCTGGATAAAAGACAAATGCTTTACCTCTTTTCCAACCTTCCACTGGCTTTACTCTTAGTACATCTGGGCCAAGAGCAGTACAAATCTCTACACAGAGAGCACAACCTATACATCGTTGTTCATCAACGTCTGGAAGTATAGCAATTGGCATCTAGTAATTCACTACAGGTGCATACTTCTGAAACTATTTAAACACTATGCCAATCGCAAAACAGTGTTATAATGAGTAATTACTTCCTTAAGTCGTGCTCAGATTAATTGTTTAAGTAAGGAAATAAAGAATAAAGTTGACGCATTAGTTTTTACTTGTTCATTCGTAATACATCTACTTGACCGCTGTGCAACCAATCTTTGAGCTCCTCGTGACTGGGTTTAATATCATGCTTGCCAGCTAAATGTAGATGCAGAAGAACATAGTTAACTTGATTTAGCAACGGTTTGTTTGATTCATCACCTTTGCGAGCTTTTTGTTTTAAATCAGATGGAACTGTGTTCCACCACTCTTCGAATTTCCTAACCATGCTACCAAGCTACTTGGCAAAGGTTAATAAGCCTTTTGATTTCTTTGAATTAATTTCACCGTAGATAAAATTATCTACAACATAATGCTGAATACAATTATTGAATCGTATGTATGCCTGCTCATAATCTCTATATTCCTTTTTCCAATGAACTACACATATTAGGCAATTAATTGATCAAAAAGTTACTTACAATATGCCGTTTAAAATTGATGATCTTTATGATGCTTACCTACAATATAGAAATTTTATTTCTCATAAACATCGCCCTCATCATGAACGCTATATCTTTCCATTCTTTGCGGGCTCGTATTTTGCATACCGCAAAGTTGATGTTGTCAGGTTGATCAGTGTCGCAAACTCAATTGCCAGTACACCAACTTACGTGGATGTCGGATGCGGGTATGGTGATTTTCTTGAGAAGATAAGAGAATACCTTCCAGATGCTATAGGTATAGAAAAGGAAGGAAACATATTTTATGCCTTTGGAAGGCCTAGACCAAGCTATATACATTGTACTGCAATCGAGTGGCTAGAAAATCAGACTTATGATCTAGCTTTCGTGGGATGGATGGAACCGGGAGTAGATTTTCGAAGGTACGTGGCTAGAATCGCTAAATGCATAGTTACAACATTTGATGAGGGGGGTCAATGTGGCATTGATGGTAGATGTGATTATGAGGAGTATGGACTTGATAGAATAGCTTCGTGGAGAACACCTTCTTGGATAGATGTAAACACAGAGCTGATGAACAAATATTACACTCCATCGTCGATATTATCAGAGCAAACCAAGCATCATCTCTCTCTTTTGCGTGCTGCTCATAATCTCTGGTATATATATGCGCGACCGAGTATAGCAAACGAAGTTGTTGCTGGTCTAAAATCGTGTGCTGAGAAGGAAAATGGACCATATTCGAAACGACAGTTTAACTTTGAATCCGTGCTTGATGAATGTGGGTTCCATTATATGGAAATGCTACCCTCGTTACCAAACAAAGAAAAACGATTGTGGGAAATAATGTTTGACTGATCAAAATCTATTCTATGTAAAGACATAGTTCAGTCAGTTGCTACATTCTATGAGTAACACGTTGCTACCAGTGCAAATTAATAGTTGCATCGTACTAAAGATGTCTGAAATGCCATTTAAAAGTGAAGATATACAAAATGCTATGAGAGCACTGACTACTTTCAGACAATATGCTGTTTCTCCTCATCACGAGCGTTATAGTTTTCCATTTCTATGCGGGAGTTATTTCACATATAGAAAGGTAGATGTAGCTCGTGTTGTTTTGATTGCAAAAGCCATTTCGAGTAATCCAAGATATTTGGATGTCGGGTGCGGGTATGGTGATTTTCTTGAGAAGATAAGAGAATACCTTCCAGATGCTAGAGGAATTGAAAAAAATGCCGAAATCTTTTATGCATGCAATAAACCAAAGCCAGACTTCATTGATATCTCAGATGCTGAGTGGGATATAGACGATACATATGACATAACTTTTGTAGGTTGGATGGAACCCGGGGTAGACTTTAGAGACAAGGTAGCTTCCAAAACTGATGTGGTGATTACTACTATTGACCAAGGTCTCAGTCTCGGAGCAGAGTATGATGGCCATGGCTTCAGGAGAATTGCAGCATGGAGAACTCCATCTTGGGATGATGTGAACACAGAAATTATGAATAGGTATTACACATCTATCTCTGGCGAGACTCGTCGGAATTTATCTAAATTACGTACCGCGCATAATTTATGGTATGTATACAGCAAGCCCTCTAGATTTAGCATTGTCAGATGCGCTCTCATGGAATGCATTAAGCAAGAAGACTATAATTTCCCTAGAGAACATTATGATTTTGAAAGCGTCTTGGATGATTGTGGATTTGGATATCATGAAGAATTGGACGAACCCACTTCAGAAATAGGAGCAAGTGCTAGCCTGTGGGAAATTAGATTAACACGGACCCCGTGAGAAGCATTAAAATCTAACAATTAAATTTAATTGATAATGAAAGACTTAAAATATTTACGTATACAATAATTTTTAGAATAAACTTGAAGGTTACTGTTCTAGGCGCAGCTAAGGAAGTTGGCCGTTCGGCTTTCCTCGTAAATGCAGATCACACTAGTATATTAATGGATTATGGCGTTCTCCTTAAAAGAGAACCTATTTTTCCTATGCATGTTAAACCAAAAGATATTGATGCTGTTGTAGTCAGTCATGCTCATCTGGACCATTCAGGATTTGTACCCTCTCTATTTTTGTCACAATCTACAGAAGTACAAGCTCTTGGGACTGTTCCAACCTTTGAATTGTCGCAATTGCTCATCGAGGACATGATAAAGATTTCTGGATTTTATTTACCATTTGAATATCTCGATCTTATGACAATGATGAAACGTTCCAAGAGCTTACAGTATAGAGAGCAGTATAAAATAAATGACGTAAACGTAACCTTGCATGAGTCTGGTCATATACTGGGCGGTTCGACTGTGGTTGTTGAACATAATAAGAAGCGATTATTCTATACGGGTGACATAAACACAAGGGGTTCAAAGCTTCTCAGGCCTGCGGATCTGAACCTCGATGACATCGATCTGATGATTATAGAGAGTACATATTCTCAAGCCGAACAAACACCTCGTGAGCAAGCCGAAGCCGAGTTATTAGAATTTGCTTATGAAGTAGTAGAACGCAAGGGAACACTATTTATTCCAGCATTTTCTGTAGAAAGAGCACAGGAAATTGCCTGTGTTCTAAAGGCCTATAACTTTTCTCACAAGGTAGTCATGGACGGAATGGCCCTTAAGGCAAATGAGATTATGATGAGACACCCAACATTTTTAAGGGATCCCGAAATTTTTAAGAAAGCCGTAACAGAGGCAGAATGGGTTAGCGGCTGGAACAGAAGAAAGAAGATTATAAGAGAGCCATGCGTGATAATTTCACCTGCTGGGATGCTAGTGGGAGGTACAGCAGTATTTTACCTTCAAGAAATGGCGAAAGACAATAAGAACGGTATCGCAATAGTATCGTATCAAGGAGAGGGTACCCCTGGTAGGACATTGCTCGAGAGACGGGTTACAATATTTGATGGAAGGGTCAGAAAGTGTTTGGCAGATGTAAAGCGTTTCGAGTTTTCGGGACATAACAGTCGAAGTGAGCTATTTGAGATATTAGATCGTGTAAAAGGCAACCCCAGGGTACTGACTGTTCATGGAGACGGTCCATCGTGTACAAAGTTTGCAGAAGAAATTAAACTGAAATATGGGTATGATGCAAAAGCCCCAGACGCGGGTGAACTTGTAGAACTGTGATAACTCGGTCTAAGCCATACTAAATTATAGCAGATGATAGTATAAATAAAAGATAGCAGTAGTGGTCTGCTTATTGGCATATTATAACTGTGTCTCTTAATATGGTAGGCATCATTGGTCAAATGATGTAATGTATAAATTGCACTGACTATTCAGTTGTTTTTACATGTGATAACCAAAAATACAGATCCTTATAAAATAAAAAGATGTGTGTCATGTAGAAAAGATATTGGCCTTAACGAGAAATATTTTGCGTATCCTTTATCCTTGCAACAAATTTGCGTTGCTTGTGCGAGAAAGG
>DASTUU010000051.1:0-10722 GCA_035759485.1 Nitrososphaeraceae archaeon | reverse complement strand
TGAGTAAGCCCATTATTTTCGTCGGACCAAGTTTAAGTCTACAAAAAGCACGCAAGATATTTGATGCAGACTACAGAGGACCTGCAAAAAAAGGAGATCTGTTAGTATTGTCAGCCTCATCTCTTATCAGCCTAAAAAATCAACCAAATGCAATAAATTTTGTTGGGCTCATTGATGGTCTATTTCTTCAGGACTATCCCCCTACCCCGATAGAAGTCTTCCAATTGTTATCCAACAAGAATTTTCGTGTGGTCGGCGGTGCGAGTATAGGAGCTCTGAGAGCGGTGGAGCTAGAAAAGTTTGGTATGGTAGGAATAGGTAAGGTTTTTGAACTATTCAAGAACGGAACAACCAATGCAGATGACGAAGTTGCAGTAACATTCCATCCAAGTGATGGAGTAAGCATCCAATCCGAAGCAATGATCGATATAAGATTCAATCTTTTCATAGCACACAAGAAAAACATTATTACCAAGCGCACTAAGCATATAATAGCGAAAACCGCAAAATCAATTTATTTCCCATATAGAAACTATTCTCACGTCATTGAAGAAACCAGAACAAAATTTCCCGAACTATCAAGGGAGCTGGATTCATTTTCCTCCTATATAAATCATCATCGACTAAGCCTAAAAGAAATCGATGCAATAAAAGTTATTAAATATATTAAGGCTGCATATGAGAGGTATCAGCACAAGTCAAAATAAAATATGCTATCTCATATCTACTTTGTAATAATAAGAAATAGAATCAGTTTGCACATTCTAGTAGACAATTTCGCCTCTTACGTAAGGATATATTGCATAAACATTCATAGATCTTTGCTCAAAAACTCATATAACAAGTAAAATTAACAACCACAAGCTTTAACATTATCAACCTTACATCGTTTATCCTTGGGCAGCAATCAGAACAAAGCCGAAAGAGAACAAGGTAAACCTACTGCTACATCGAGTATTCTTACGCTATCTAACATCCAATATCTAGTGGAGGGTCTTGATACTTTATTGGTAACTAACCTAGATGGCGATAAGAGATCAAAAGTTATTGAATTAAGGAATGAATTGATGAGTTATATCAATAGTATGTTCGACGATTATTCTTGATCGAGATTTGTAGTCCTAATCTCCAGTATAAAGTACAATATGGTGAGGCTATGCTGAACTTTTATGTGCCAGAAAAGCCCAAAACATTAGCAATGGATTATTGGGGAATTAAATAAACAATAAAACTTGCCCCTACGATGCCTGCCACAATTAGTGCGGTCAGCAAAATTCCTTTCTTTGTTATCTTCTTTTTGTTTTTTGTCGTCTTCCCGCTACTCATAAGCACCTATGTTATTCCTTACTTGCGTTGCATTATATACTTATTCAACATTGGTATAGTTGCTGCAACCAATACACTGTTTATTCAAAAGCCGCCCATATAATTTAACCTGGGATAAGGCATCCATCTACACATAGATACATAAGAAGAATCTATATACTTCTGTAACTAGACAACTCATAAATATAGTGAACTATCGTAATCGACGCCTAAGAAAGAAAAAAGGTGACAATGAGATAGCTTTGAGAGAGAATGAAATTTTGCCATCTGAAAAGTGGCTGGTGGCGTTCAAATGTGACTCCGGCACAAAGTCTTTTAAAAGAACTCTATTTATACGACAGTTTTATGCTCCTGGTTTTTATGAAGCATATGATACTGCAGCCACTTATGCAGAAAGGTTTCAAGTAGAGGTTCTGTGGTTTCAAGAGAAGCGAAATTGTGGCACTCCTTATACGACTAATAGTTATCCAGAGCTAGAGTCGCTGTGTACATATTGCAACAATTGTTTTAGTCACCAAGATACAATTCCTTGTCCAGCCCCGGAATGCTCAGCCACACTGTGTACGAAAAACTGTCTTCAGGACCATGTTGCATTTAAGCACAAATGAACGGCAATTATGTTATCTTTTACAAGAAAGGCAAGACATTTTCGCAAAAATAAAAACCGATAATCAGCCTATTTTTATAAAATCAAATGTCGCAAGGCGAATTCTTTCAGGATCACCCTTAAATCTTTCCAGGCAGTCGCTTTCATATTCTGCTGGTGATCCTTCAATTATTCGCTCGAGAGAAAACCCTATATCTTCAAAGGTATTAATGACCCAATGTTTCCAGATATTGTATATCTCTTCGGAAACTGGCCCCAAGAGATCGTCAATTAGTTCAGTCACAAGACGGAACCTGCCTTGTGTCAACATTTTACGGTTCATTATTCTATAAAATTTTTGCCATTGATCTTGATTTTCGATGTCTATGAAGTCTGGATCCGGAAGAACTGAAATTATTTCATCTATTGAGCGGTCAGAGAAATCATTAATTAGTTGTTCAAATGATCCATTTATCAGTATCACATTCGTAAAGCCATGTAACAACGATTTTGCTTTGTTGTACTCTAAAGTGTTGACCTCTATGCCTATATACATTGGCTTTTTCTCATTAATGGCACTCTGACTGGTATTTTTATTAACTCCCAGAAGTCCCTTTAAAAGGCAACCGTTACCCATCCCTAATTCTACAATGATCTTTTGCGACTCAGAGGAGCAAGAAGGGACAATGGGAGATTTTAAATTTTGATGATTCATGTCTTACAAGATCGCTTTCTATTCTTAGCCAATACAAATGAGAGGAATAGCCTTTCTAAGGTTTGAGAAGATCCGACTCTAGCAGTTGTTGAATAAGCTGTACCACTTCTTGTTCTACTTGTTGCCTAGGCATTCCTAGCTTCGATGAAAAATGGTCAGCGAGCTCGTCAATTGTTCTGCTTCCGTCGCAGCTGTTCCAAAAGTCTACTATGGCCTGATTTACCATGAATCTTTGTTGCTTTTCGTTTGTAAGCACTAGGGATCCATCTTCCTGTCTTTGGAACTGACCGCTCATTTGTGGTTTATATCTCTCATAATCGATTTGGAACCGGAGCTTTGGCTTTCCAAATCCCATTTTCTCTCTGACAACGGGGTCCATCTTTTCTAAGTTCCAGGGGGGATCCCAAACTATTTCGACATCTATATCACGGACACCATTTATTTTGCCCACATATCTCTTGACGTCACTAACAAGGGTATCATGAAGAGGACATCCTCTTGTTGTCATAGTCATCTTGATATTGACATCATTTTGCGGTTTTATCTTTACATCATAAATGAGCCCTAAGTCTACAACATTAACAGGAATCTCGGGGTCCATACACTTTTTGAGAGCAGAATATACCTCCTCCTCTGTTATAACTTGCGAAGACATCTGACCTTACTTACTTCCATTAACCTTTAGACGATAAATACTTTGTCTCAGCCTCGAATATCTAAGACAACATTTATGAATTCAGTAGACAAGAAACTCCGTCGGAGAGACTAAAGGCTTGCAAATCGATTTTTGTTGATCAAGACTGCAGAATCTTTTTATTCTCCATTTCTGGCGATCACCAGCAAAAATACACAATAAGAAATCAGCAATGAAGTGATTTCTCGTTAATTAATAGGTCCTAACGAAAATCAAAAGGAGGAGTTAGGACACCCCTCTCTGTTACTATGCCAGTAACTAATTCCGGTGGAGTCACATCAAATGCCGGGTTGAAAGCGCGCACACCTTTCGCTGCAATTCTCTTCTTTCCTATCTTCAAGACCTCGTCTGCTCGACGTTCCTCAATAGGTACATCCTCGAGATTACTCTGAAAATCAAAAGTAGATAGAGGAGCTGCTACATAAAATGGCACATTATGAATCTTGGCCATTAGCGCTATCTGATACGTTCCGATCTTGTTAAAAACATGACCTGACCTAAGTATCCTGTCAGCCCCTACTATAACACATTTAATCCCTCCTTTAGACATTAGATGTCCCACTGCTGTGTCTGGTATCAGTGTTACATCTATGTTGTCATGGCGAAGTTCATATGTCGTGAGCCGCGACCCCTGCATGACTGGACGAGTTTCTGTTGCAATAACTTTTACTGTTTTACCAGCATCTTTTGCAGCGCGTATGACGCCCAGCGCGGTACCGTAGGCTGAAGTCGCTAATGCACCCGCATTACAATGTGTCATCACAACATCTCCATCGCACAATAATTTTGCACCATTAATTCCCATGGTCATATTGGTGTGTATGTCTTCTTGTGCTATTTTTTTAGCCTCAAGAATAGTTTTATTCTTTATTTCCTGTAGACTATTTCCTGTTCTAGCGTTATCCATCACTCTGTCCAATCCCCAAAAAAGGTTTATCGCCGTTGGCCTGGTGGAACGCAATTCCCAGTATGCTTTGTTGAGCTCATTCATTAGACAATCAGCGGTCTCAGCCTTACTATTTACCGCAGCCAAGGCCAACCCAAAGGCAGCGCTAATACCAATGGCCGGTGCACCTCTTACGACCATATTCCTTATTGCTTTTGCAATGTCCTCATATTTTCTGCATTTTACATAAACCAACTTCGTGGGCAGTTTAGTTTGATCTATGAGGGAAACGACTCCTTCTTTCCAAATGACTGTACGTAGCACTCCTTTTTCTCAGTTTACCGGTTATATTAAAAAAACGGCGGGACACATTTGTTAGTGTGTCCAAGTATAGTGCATTGAGTAGTTACCCGTTCTAGCTTAGTCTAGTTGCATCGTAGCTGATACAAGACGTTGAAAAGATTTTCGGTACGATGTTGGTTGAGCTTTAGTCAGTGTCCGAATTCGCCACTCCGATCGTCTTAAGCTTTAAATCAAAGAGCCTGGATTTATGTAATATCCCTCTACCGTCGTACACTGGAACTCCATTGAACATCTTCTGATCCAACAAAGAATACTCAGGATGATCAGCTGCGATGAAAACCAAATCTGTATTCTGCAATACCTTGGTTATGTCGCGAGTAAGAACAATACTAATAGGATAATCAGATAATTTTGGATCTTGACCTACCAAGGGATCATGAATTCGAATCTCCCTTACCTTTAGATTCAAGAACTCATGTATTACGTCATAAGTAGGAGAAAGACGTGTGTCCGATACACCTCCTCTGAACGATAAACCTAATAAAGTGATAACTGAATTAACTACAGATTTTTTGCCTAGTTTGTTCAAAAGTTTAGCCGCTTCTTGAACGCAGTATGCTGGCATAGAATTATTCATTAATCGACTCTGCTCTGTGATATTGCATTTAACATTTAGGTACTTTGCCGTGTCGAGTACGAACTGAGGGTAAACTGGAATACAAGCACCCCCAACTCCCACACCAGGTTTGTGGAGGTTGCAGAAGGGCTGAGAGTTGGCAGCCTCTCGAACCTCCCAATAATCTATTCCGAGTCTTTCACACAATTTTGAAAGCTCATTGGAAAGCGCAATATTGACATCTCTATACACTCCCTCAAATAGCTTTTCTGCCTCGGCTGCTCTTATACTGCTCATCGTCCTTACCCCCTTCTTGAATATCATTGAGTACAGCTCTTTTCCGACCCGTGTGCTCTTGGGGCCAGCACCTGCGATTACTGCAGGATACCTTCGTTCTATATCTTCTATAGCTCGCCCTTCGTAGATTCTCTCTGGATTATATATCAATAAGAAATCCTCTTCGACACGTAAGCCGGAGCTATTAAGTTCAAGTAATTTGCAAATAACATTCTCTGTTGTTCCCGGTGGAACTGATGGATTGATTGCAACAACGTCTCCTCTCTTAAGTCCCTTACTTACTTCCGATGCCACCTCCTTAAGAGTCGAGATATCTGCTGATCCACTTTTAGATAATACCGGTACACAAATCATCTTTAAGTACGAATCACGAGATGCGCATTCAAGATCCTCATATATTGAGAATCTTCCCGAGGCGATTCCGTCTCTGTATGCCTCATTTACTCCAGGTTCAGGGAGATGAGTTCTACCCATTCTAGCGTTGTTCAAAACTGTAGGCGACCTATCTATCCCTATAACATATGCCCCTGCCCTTAACCAGACAGAAGCCATAGCCGAGCCAACATGACCTAAGCCATATACTGCAATCCTGTAGTCTCCGCTGTAAATCTTTTGCGCTATCTGGGAATTGTTCTTTTCTATAGCTGGGGGTTCGGAGTCCTCATATGAAGACGAAGTTGATCCTCTCAATTTAGTCCCCTGTTTTATCATGATAATATTTGCTACTTCGCTATGTCATTATATGTGTTTATTTCATTCTTTGAAGGCATCTGATTAGCACAATGTTGTTTCTGCTAATAAACAAGGTCTTCACTTGAGTCAGAATATGTGATGAAAAAAGGTAAACTGATATGCCGTATTTGGAAGTCTGCAGCATGTATTTGTGACATGCTTTTAGAAAGTAATTTATCCCAGATTTTCAAGGAGGTGCCGTTCTGAAACTGACCGGCCATATGCAGATTTGAAGTTAAAGCCAGTGTAGAGTTAAGCTACACAGAAACTGAACTATGCACCCAATTACGTGCCCTACGAAATTAAAGGATTCTAGTGGCGTTCCATTTGCAGTATGCACTTGCGAAATAATGAGACCATTAACATTACCTCTTTTGAACTTGGGTTCGATTTTGCTACAAATCTCTTGACAGCTGAATCGAGCATATGCTTCTTATGTTTATCATATCCAGCTAGCTCGGCTGCATTTGATATATACGTGGTCAACAAGTTAGTCTCCGATCTAGACGCTATTATTGGCTTCTTGTCAGTAATTGTGTTTATTAAATTCTGCAGGCCTTGTTTAGTTACCTCGTACAATATTATTGCTAAGGCGTGAGAAATATTCATTGTTCGATATTGGGTACCGGTCTCGATTGCCATAACAAGGTCGCACATTTCCAGTTCACTATTCCTAAGGCCAGACGCTTCTCTACCAAGAACAATACATACCTTTTCCTTTTTTGGAAGAGCATTAATTAGGTCTGCTAACCGGATTAGGCTGATCGTGTTCCTCAAAACATTTATCCGCGTTGACCCCTTTAACGCGGTTGTTCCTACTAGTAATTTAGAACTCTGGCGTAATTTGTCAAGATCCGTTATGGTTGCAGAATCTAAAATGTCACATCCATGCACAGCAAACCTTCTAGCCTTTTTAATATCATAACTGGGATCGACTAGGGATAACTTGGCAACACCGAAATTTTTCATAACTCTTGCTATATGACCAACATTGACATAAAGTCTAGGTTCTACGATTACTATTTCTAGAGGCATTTTGAATTCAATAATCCCGTTTGAAAAATATACGATCCACTTAGATCTAACATATTTTCAACTTCAAAATAACTCTACTATACTCACGTTAAGGACAAATTAGCAGTACCGAGCCATGGTCAAATTACCCGGCATTTAGGAGCCTTCTTATATGTCCTGCTATTCTGTCGGCTGCTTCAAACATTTTGGGGCTGAACCTGAGTTGGTCTCCGTTTCTCCATTTACCATATATTCTCATGTGATCCTCTAGAGGGTCGATCCTGATTTCGCCTTCCTCGTGCAGAATCTGCTTTATGATTTCCTCTAGTTCCGTATCTGCTTTAAGAATATTTGCAAGTTGCTCTCCTTCCCATTTTATGTCCACTATCCTCTTGTTTGAGAAATGACCCTTGGTGATAGGGCAACATCTGGCAAGAAACATGGCAGGATCATAATCATAATTTTTTGCCTCTACTATGTAATGAACCTGGTAATAATCTAGGGCACCATAAGGAAACTGACTTGTCTCAACATGATCCATAAATGATATGCATGTTTCTATGCCTAACAGCCTTTATAATCTTTATATTTTGGGGAACACAAACTGGACTGATATTAGCGTAGAAATTCTTTTTTGCTCTCAAGAAATATCTTTTGCAGAATAGCTGCGTAGTTAAAAATAAGTGCGCCACATTTCATCTCGCTTCCATATTTTTCTAAGTCGTTTCCTAAAGCGATAGCAAGTGGTTTAGGAATCCTAAGATTCTCATTCATAAAAATTAGAAGAGAATGGTACATTAAGGTTGTAATGACTTGGGGCGATGCATCGGAAGAAACAGCCCTGTCTTCTATCAAATTCGACACAATACCTGAAAAATTGGCGGCGAAAACAGCCTTTTCGATATCCTCATTTTTGTGCCTTACAAGCGTCAAGATTCCCATGTAAATCATATCCTCTATGGCTGATGCGATTGTATCTATTGTTTCTTGCCCATTTTTGTCCGACACTGACATAGCTGACTTAAAATCTAAGGGACATATCTTATTTTGTGTTTTTCGAGTGGTTGATATATGACCCCACCAGATTGGGGTCAACTACTCCCTGAATGACAATTTGCTGTCCTTGTGACAACTTGATATCCATTGCTACAGCACTGTAAGGGATATCAAAAAGCTTAATTGCTTCCGCGCTTTCAGTCTCAAAAGACTTAACACATCTACCATTGGCGCACGAAAATCTGGTAATTTTGCTGATCTTTCTGAATCCCGAACCACCAGCTCTTCCGCCTGCAGAGCCTCTCGACTCTTCTATGAATAAGATAAATATGTCTGCTGCATTATTTGCTGTCAAATCAATTTCAGAGTCAGATACAATAATCTTTCGTCCAGGTTGCATCAAAGTTTCATCAACAGATTCTGACATATCAGAGCTCTCCTATTGCTAACCTAAATGGCTTCCACTTATAGTTCTTGTTAAGATAAGGAATTAGTCTGAATATTTTGAAATGGCGACTGTTTAATGCAGGTGAATAAGAGACAAGAGATAGCAGATAACATGATAAAAAATCATACTTCTATAATCTCAATCAGGACAAATATCAGGTCTATTACACAATCCCAACACAGTTTTTTATATGAGACGATTTATTGATGATTTATGGTTAAAACTGAGTCAACTCAGGTACTCCAAAAGGGTAACGCAGCACCTGATTTTTTCCTGAAGGGGACAGATGAAACTGTATATAATCTAGAGAGTTTCTCTTCCAGCAAGCTGCTACTCGTTGTCTTTATTTGTAATCATTGTCCATATGTTAAGGCAAGAGTGCATGACTTGGTCGCTCTCCAGTCCAAAATCTCTAGACCAGATCTTCAGGTAATTGCTATCAACAGTAACGACCCAAATTACCAGGACGAAGGATTTGAAAATATGAAGAGGTTTGTTAAAGAATACGGTTTGAACTTTCCGTACCTTTTTGATGGAACTCAGACCACTGCTCGGTCATATGGTGCGGTCTGTACGCCAGACCCATTTCTGTTTAATTCGGAGCGTAAATTAGTCTTTCACGGAAAGATAAACGATGCAATCGAACCAGACATGACCCCAAAAGTTCAGACAATGGAAGAAAATGTTAAAAAACTTTTAAGGGGCCAAGATTTAGAAAAGGACTTTGACCCTTCGGTTGGATGCTCGATAAAATGGAAAAGCTAAGTTCTTAACCACTATCCATACTGGAAGGCGACACCTTTCTCTCCACGTGGATGTTTCCACTGGGTTTCCTTTGCACATGTACCGCACTCGATACATCCCTCGTGTTGGAGCATTACTTCCTCGTATTCTAAATTGTAGCATTTTGTAGGACACAACACAACCATTTTTTTCATGAATTCAGACCGAGGATTAAGTACTCTAATATGAGAAATACTATCATCATCATATTTCAAGTTTGCAATACGCTGTGCAATTGTCAATAGCTTGGGGGTATAATTTGATGATATTCGTCTGCCTAGTCGTTCTGCCAATTCTATGGGAACTTGGACATAAGTTTCCTCCGACTCAACTAGCGGCAGGAGTCGGTCATACCCAAGTATATTAGCAAACCCTACCGCTAAACCTCTCAGGGTGCCACTTGACATCAATCTTATTATTGTTCCATATCTAGAGCCTATAATGTCTTTTGGAACCTCCTTGGCGGCATCCAGAAAAATCTTAAGATAGTCTTTGTCAATCTCTTTCATATCCTTGGTATATGGGCTCTCTTCGACAGATTTTGCATAAAATTCTCCCATATAATCTGAAGAAAAATTGTTCCTTTCAATTGAGCGAGCCACAGTATTGGCGGCTCTGGCGGCATCATCTATTCCAACATTCAATCCTTCTATCCGAGGGCCAATGAATATACCCCTGCCGGCTGCATCTCCAATAAATAAAATGTTTTTAAAAAAGGGTCTTTTCATCCTACAGCGCTTTCCATCAGGAACTAGTTTTGCACTGTATTCTAATTCCACATAATCCGTCACAAATTTGGTTCCATATTTAACTGTTAGGTCGTGGTAAATTGCATCAAGCCTAGCTTTTATTTCTTGTTCATTTTTGTATCTACCACTTTCAATAAGCCTTTTGCGACCTTGAACAGAATAGTACTCACTTCTGAGCTCCTCCCATGACTTTAGTAATTTACTTACCGTAAAGCGTGTTCTGAGTTGTTCCTCTTTGGATAAATTTTTGCCTATTTCTTCTGTTATTGGAACTTCGTCTTTCATAAATTCCTTGACTAAAGGATTCAACAAAAGAGCATCTACAAGGTCATATGGTTCTATGGACTTCGTCATAAGCGAGTCATAATGGTATACCGCGCCTATAGAAAGCGTTTCTTTGTTTGTATAGAGGAAGCCACCTCCTATATGATTTAGCGTTACATCACCCGCAAAAAGATGTGCTGTGCCTTCCTCTGATGTAATTTTAAATCTCTCATTGATTATGTCCTCTGGAAGTCTTGTTATCACTTTTACTCCCTGGTAAAGTTCCTCAGGTGAAAATTTTTGCCTCACTCCA
>DASTUU010000050.1:0-8364 GCA_035759485.1 Nitrososphaeraceae archaeon | reverse complement strand
AAGTACAGCGCTGGCCGTTTCCATTCCTCCTGCTCCGGGTCCAATAATCGTTTGCCTTCCAGAGTGTTCCGATGAAAATGTTACAGCATTTAAAGTTCCGTTTACACAAATCGGATCGAATTTTGATACCTCCGTAGGTTTTACAATAAGTTTCTTATTTTCTGCCATTCCGACCAATTTTATTGCATTATTTCTTTTCCGTGCTTTCTCTATGCTTTCAAGGGTCACCCCTGCAATCCCGGTCCGTTCTACGTCGTAGATCGTTTTCTTCATTCCCATGACCCAATTCGCAATTATCGAGACCTTGGCCGATGCGTCATAACCGTCAATGTCTAGCTCAGGCATAGCCTCTGCGACTCCTTTCTCCTGAGCATCCATCAACGCGTTTTCGAGTGATAAACCTTCTTCCATTCTAGTCAAGATGTAGTTAGTGGTACCGTTAAGTATTCCTTTAAAAGACAGGATCCTATCACCTTTGAGGCATCTTTTTGCAAATTCTAAAATAGGAGTTCCTCCACCGACTGTTCCACTGAAACGTAGCATCACATTATTGTAGTTTGCAAGTTCCATTAGCGATGGAAAGGCTAGAGCAAGAGGACCTTTGTTTACTGTGATGACGTGTTTTCCGGATCTCATTGCAGATACTATATGAGTAATGCCAGGTTCTCCGTTCTGCAAATTGGTGGGTGTTAGCTCGAGCAAAACCTCGGAATCAATTTCTTCCACGATGTCGTTTCCTGCCCATTTGTTTCCTTCTGAGTTATATGACCCCACCGTTCCATTAATTTTCTTGATATCCAATAATTTCTGAAGATCAATCCCAGATGGACAAACAGCTGCTCCTCCTTTATCAATACAGGCAACTATACGAGGGTTAACTCCGTACGTGTTATACAAATCTGCTGCTCGGGATAGAATGAGTTTTGCAAAGCTCTGTCCTACGATTCCAAATCCGACAATTATTAAGCGCAATTGAACTGTGAATTGGTTAACCTTGTGATATATTTAATACCTCTATAACGGAGTTTCCTGTTTTTGGTTCCTCTATCGCTTGCTTTGACGACATAGAATACAAATATTTTTCTGTCTGATGAAAGACCATGACTTATCATGGAAAACACGTCATTTACAATTTGATCGACGAGGAAATTAGGAATCAAATCCTCTATTTTAGTCCTAGATCCGATTTTTGGAATACATCTTGCGGCGCCCCTTCCACTGTGAGCGATTCTTTTTTTGCACGCGTTTGACAGTTTACATCATATGTTGTCATTCCACTACTTTGGGGTTGTGAAGAATTTCATTTACTATTAGAACTAATTCATGAGGTATTACCAAGTCTGTTTTTTCATGTCTTAATGAACAGTAACGAGGGATTATAATCAATATGAATTGGTTTCAATAGAGTACTCAAGAATGAGGTGCTAGTCGACATATGCTCTCTCCGCGTGCTGTGTTATATCTAGGCCAATTTCCTCTTCTTCCGCTCTGACCTTTAGTCCTATTGTCGCGTCAATTACCTTCATAATCACTACCGTCCCAACAAAACCCAGCACTGCAGCTACTGCCACACCCAGAGCTTGAATAGTTAGTTGAACAGAATTGCCGTACAGCAAACCATCCGGACCAGCAGGATTTATAGCGGTAGTAGCAATCAACCCTATAGCGACCGAACCAACTATACCTGTTATGCCATGCACCGAACTGACGTCTAAGGCATCATCTATTTTCAGATGTTCTTTAATTAGCAGTATCCCATAGTATGAGGCGAAACCGAGCACAATACCCAAGACGAATGAACTCTGAGCAGTGATAAAACCGGCGGCCGGAGTTACTCCTGCTAGACCAGAAATGGCGCCATTGATAACGGCAGTAGTAGAAGGTTTCCCTGCCCTTTTCCATGAAAGGAATAGCCATACTATTGCAGACGTTACTGAACCAATGTGTGTAACAAGGAGAGTATTTGCCGCTAGACTCCCTGAAGCCAGCGCACTGCCTGCATTAAATCCAAACCATCCTATCCAGAGCAAACTCGCACCTAACACTGCAAGTGGTATGTTGTGGGGAACCATAATATCAGGACCGAAGTTTCTTCTGCGGCCCAAAACTAGCGCTGCAGCTATAGATGAAAGGCCGGCACTAGTATGAATTACAATACCTCCTGCAAAATCAAAAACGCCTAAGTCTGCAAGCCAACCACGTCCCCATATCCAATGGGCTAGAGGAAAATAGACGATAATACTCCATGCTATAATGAATATGAAAAAAGAGGACCATTTCAACCTTTCAGCGAATGCTCCGGTAATAAGAAGCGGTGTAATTACAGCGAACATCATCTGAAAGGATGCGAAAGTAACACCTGGAATGGTTGGCGCATAGTCCAAGGAACCATTCACAGGAACGTCTCTGAAGAAAATCCAATCCAGTCCACCTATTATACCTCCCTGTGATGGCCCAAACACTAATGTGAATCCAAGTATGAACCAAAGTGTAGAAAGAATGGCAAGACCGGAAAATGTTTGAACCAGAACCGAGAGCGCATTCTTGCTCCTGATGAGACCGGCTTCAAAAAAGCCCAATGCCGGTGTCATTAACATTACTAAACCAGTGGAAATAAGCATCCAAGTGGTATCGCCGGTGTCAATAGCCATCTATGACGACAGAATAAAACTTCAAGTAATATATAAATCAGCATGGGGTTATCTCAGGACTACCATATAGCACCTGTTTTGAAGGGTACCCGTTGCTATATTCTTGGGTATTCAATATCTAATATTCAATGACGTCTACACTATAGTATACTTTAATACCTTATTTGTTTCCCTGATAGTACTGGTATGTATGCTTGATGCCGCCTACATCTTAATTTTTATTGCTCTAGGAATTGGGGGAGGTTTATTCGGATCTATAATTGGCATAGGAGGAGGAATAATTTTCACTCCTGTTTTGACACTGATGGGTCTCCCTCCTGCTCAGGTCTCGAGCACCAGTCTTGTGGCTGTTACCTTCACCAGTATTTCATCTGTAATTTCGTATGCGAGGCATAAAAGAATAAAATATAGGATTGCCTGCAGGATAGCCCTCCTATCGGTACCTGGAGCAATATTAGGTGTTTACCTTTCGACTCTGATTTCTATTGGCCTTTTTAAACTGTTTTTTTCCATAATTTTGATTATCGCAGTGATTTACATATTATACAACGGTAGCACTAAATTTGAGAAAGGTAAAAAAAAAATTCAATTCAATCCCTATCCAGTGCTATACTCGTGTGCATTTGCAGCCGGAATAATATCGAGTCTTTTCGGTGTTGGTGGCGGCATAATTTTTGTTCCCATACTATTACTATTAATGGGAATGAAAATGTACGAAGCGGCTCCCACTTCCCAATTTATCATTATGATAGGTTCAGCTACCGGCCTAGTTATTCATGCTATCATGGGCAATCCTAATTATGTATTTGCTGTGTCTTTGTCGGTCGGGGCTTTTGCGGGCGGAGTGATTGGGGCTGAACTTTCAGGCCACATAAGAGAAAATTTTCTACAAATTTTCCTGTCTATATCGCTCCTATTTGTATCTGGCAGACTAATTTTCGATGTCATTGATGACTTGTAATTAGAAAGACCGAATGCCGAAATTTTGTCCTACACCAGCGAAGCAAATACGTGAGTACTTATTTGAGTGCCTCTTCAATCGACGATTAATACAAAACGACGTGTAATGATCTCTACCATAGTATCGAATAAATCAATGATACAGAAGTGTATCGAAAGCATAATTTTTGTACGATATACGGGTTACGGGCATTGCAAGAGCAGGGCTTCAGCAGCATAGATCTTCGACCGGTGTGCTCTCTTGGCATCATACATGCACATTTCGAAAGGGCAACACAGTATCGAATTTAGATTTTATAATACGACATTAATAAAAACATTCAAAAGATCCTTTTCCTTGAGAGGGTATAAACAGGTCAGGTGCGAACGCGGTGAATTCAACAAAGAAGGATTTAAAACGGAAAGAAAATCTTGAGAGGCTTACAAACGCAATAAATTCACTAGAAACATTAAGTAGGAATAACAATGTGCAGAGAAACTTGCGAAGCATGATAAAGGATGTCTCTGTCATGCTTAGAGACGAAAAATCTGGAAACAGCATGGTAAGGGCTGCGAATGCCATAAGCATGTTGGACACGATAACGCAGAATCCTCAAATGCAATCTCATATCCGAACAATGCTTTGGCAGGTTGTGTCGACACTAGAAAGTATTAGAGAATAAATTTATTGTTGCATGTCTGTGTTCCTTACCGACTTGATTGGTGGAGGCAGTTTTTCAAGTTTGTGAGAGGGGTACGCCAAGTAATGTCGTGACGCACCCTCCCCGCTTAGCACAATGTTACAATTAATACATCGATATCTTATAGCCAAATTCCTCTCGATTCTTATATCCCAAACATGGCTAAAAAGATATGCAAATGATGTGAGACTTTTCACTTTAATCTTACGATTTCTCTATTGTCCGGAACGCTAGACCTTATCTTGTGTCGATAGTGTACGGCGCTAGCAATTGATTCTGACTTAGACCTTTCCCCGTGATTTACTAACACTCGTTTTGGTCTTACACGTGATACAAAACTCAGTATCTGGTTAAAGTCGCTATGTCCGCTGAATCCATCTATTCTATTGGTCTCACACCTGACGGGGATAACCTTAAGTTTTCCGTTTTTATCCAGCATACTTACTTCGTTCATCGTTCCATCTAGAACTCGCCTCCCTAATGTCCCATTAATCTGATACGAAACGAACATAATTCTGTTGTTGTCCGATTGAGCTATTTCTTTAAAGTATTCCACTGAAGGGCCGCCTTCTAGCATACCTGAGGTTGCCATTATAATTGAAGGAGATTCATCATTTAAAACATCTGTCCTATTGTTAGGACCGTTAACCACAGTAAAATATTCGGACCGAAATGGATTCATGCCTTGTGATACCGACTTTCTAACATCGTAACCAAGGTAATGAGCATACGACATATGGACTGCACTGGCTTCTGAAATCATTCCTTCAATGTATATGGGGGATTCCATCAATCTTCCTTCGCGCATCTCTTTATCTAATACCAGCATAATTTCCTGCGCCCGACCTACTGCAGGGACCGGTATCAAGACCTTTCCTCCTCCTGTCAATGTTCTGTTAATATTGTCTGTAAAAGTACGATATACTATGTATTGTTCTGGCATCACATCAGTACTATTCCCGTATGTGCTCTCTGTTATGAGCGTTTCAACCCTGGGGTATATTGATAAAGCCCCATCAAGCAGTTGTGTCTTGGCATACTTGTAGTCACCAGAATATAAAATGTTGTGTGCGCCAGAAATATTCAGATGGACTGTAGCGCTCCCCATTATATGTCCCGCATTGTTCAGGGTGATCGTAATATCGGGGGAAATGTCTGTCGGCTTACCATACGGGATTGTTATGCAATGTTTGATGACTTCATATATATCCCTGACTTCATACGGCAAATATGTTCCATTACTCTTTGCAATCTTCACTGAGTCCATCTGAAGGAGTGTCATCAAAGGTAATGTGGGTTCAGTGCAATAAACCGGACCCCTATACCCGTATTTGAATAAGGTCGGAAGGAATCCTTGATGATCAATGTGGGCATGGCTAATAACTACGGCATCTAATTCATCAAAGTCAAAGTTAAACCAGTCCAAGCGGGGAAAGGCATTTAGTGGTTCGGACTCTGCTGGGTTAATTCCGCAGTCTAGCATAACTCTGCTCTCTGGGGTCATAACAATAAAGCATGATCTGCCTACCTGTTTAACCCCCCCCAGACAGTATAGCATAACTTCTTGTCTGCTAAAATGTCTGTACTCAGAAATACCATCACCTTTTTTTACACCCTCCGAATTAGGATCCAAGTATTTTCCTCCAGAGGTATAACTGTCTGTACTCCTTTGTCGAACCAAAAGTGGAGGTCGAAAAATTTTTTTTCCTAGTTCTTGGAGAAAATTGCTCCTTTCTCTTGCAGAGGCCTTTAACGTAGAGTGCATAGTACTTATGCTAGTTGATGGAATATGGGGAGAGAGCCTAGTATGTGATATCCAACCTGTGGATTGAGCTAATCTTATTACCAGATCAGCGTCTATAACCTCTGGTTTATTGACTTCTAGAACTACTTCTCCTGTGGCTTCGTCGCAGAATACAGCCGACACTATAATTTCTTTAGGCAGTATATTTGAGATCTTATCCCTCGTCTCGTCCTCGGGCAAGCGAATTGAAGGGTCCGTTCGGACGACAAACCTTTTTTTAAGAGACCTCGAGAGAGAAGACAGATGATAGGTCAGTTCAGTTAATGAAAACTTCGGATTTCTTGTATATATGGCAATGCTAGGCCCTTCAAATCTTGTTGTTGTTATCTGCGCTTCAGGAGGAAGGGAGTCCAGTATCGTTTTGGTAAGTGCACCTTCTCGATCAATCGCTCTCATGTAGCTTTCCCTAAGCGATCTCTTATGACTGGCTTCCGTGATATCTTTCTCTGCCAAGGTAAATCCTTCGTAACTTTATATACTATCTTTTATCCTACGCTTCATTGTGATAATTACCAAGGATCACAACTAATAAGATACTGGAGTTGTAACTGTCGATAATATAATTCTATAGAGTCAGGACAGGTGAACGTGGTAACCCAGGATGTCGTAATTGTAAGTGGGTTATACTGTTCTATCAAAGCATCTATTGGCGAGAGATAACGGACTTCAAGCCAACTTCATGTAAAAGTCTCAAGCCCTCGTCAGTAATCCTGTATTGCTTTAAATCTTTGGTGACATATTTATTCATTCTCTCTAAATGATAATAAATGGACCCAGTTGATAACCCTGTTGCGTTACGGATTTCTGAGAAACCTGCTGATCGATTTAATCCAGCTATGGCTTTTAAAATCTTTAGTCTTGTTCTGCGGGCGCGAAGCTGAGTCTCTCCTGTCAACATGACTACTATCCAACAAAATTATTTATCTTTTTCTAGTGTATACAGTCAAAAGTCAAAGTCGTGGTACAATTTGAATTGGACGGATGGTTCGTCGAAGTACCATAAGATAATACCAATGACAGGTTACGCATTACATAATGGTGAGACCGTAGGAATGTATAGTCTAGATCCCATGTAGTAGATATAGTGTCTTTTGCCTATCTTGTTGATCCAGACTAAAATAAGGGTCACTTGCAATCACTTCTTAGTAAAGCTTATAGACGCATTTGCTGAAAATGGAACAATGGCGGGGTCGTAGCGAAGCCAGGCATCGCAACGGGCTCCAGATCTTAATGACAGGGCTATTTGCTTGAAGATACCCGTGGATCAAGGGTTCAATTGGCTATAGTAGATACTATACCAGAGCACATCCCTTCGACCCCACCAGCATAGCATTGGTTAAATTCCTGTTGTTTTTGCTTAAGTCTCTCGAGATCACCAGCTCAATCACAGGCGTTTTCGAATCCTGAAATTTTGTAAGAGGCGAACGCTGTCTTAAGGAATAAATTAGAGAGTCCTAAACTTTGTAGGTGTACCATCTTACTAATCTCATAAATAGTACTCCGGTCGCAATAACAAATAAGTCCACTGTGACAAATACGGGATTAACAAAGTAGTTCAGAGGCTTGGGGGCAGTACTAAAGTAATCGCATTCTTCCTGGTTAGGACAATTCTTAACGACTGGAAAAGTTAACAATACCACTATAAGCAGTGCTAGTAAGATAGTTCCCACTGAAGAAAAAATTGCACCTATTCTGATCAATATATCTCGTCGCAATGCACGAATATACTGCACGAGAATTTTTATTACTTTTGCCCCACAAATAGAGATCCGCGACATGGTAGTTATCAAACTTTATGTGGAATATTGTCGTCGGCCGTAAAAATTACCTTCTTCCCAGGATTCATAATTAGACCGGGATCAAATATCTGCTTTATTTGTTTAAATAGCGAGTAGAGCTTAGCCCCGTATACCTGTTGTACATATCTAGACCTAGCCAAACCGTCACCATGTTCACCAGTTATGGTTCCCCCATGACTGATAACCTTTTTGAACACTTGTTTGGCAAGGTCTTCTAATAAACTAAATTCTGAATCTTGCTGAGTGTCAATTATGGGTCTTGTGTGTAAGTTCCCATTGCCCACGTGACCATACATAACGTAGTCCAGTTTATTTGCTGAATATAATCTCTTTAAAAAGAGACTATATTCGAATAGAAAATCAGGTCTGACCACTGTATCTTCTATTAATCCGACAGGTTTCCTACTGCCGACAGTGAATTTCATAATGCTGTTTAAAGCATTTTTTCTCGACTCCAAAATACGTCTGAT
>DASTUU010000049.1:0-12178 GCA_035759485.1 Nitrososphaeraceae archaeon | reverse complement strand
TTACGTCTTATGAGCTCAAACTTCTATTGCGAGGCTTTTTATTACCTGCATGTTTAGGTGCTTTTCTTGCATATATCATAATATTTTTTATCGATGTAGAAAGAAGTGGGGCTTTTAATACCATACCTATGTCAGTAGTGCCTATAGTTGGTACAATAATTGTGCTAAAGTTGCTCGTATACACAAGACTGGAAAAAACAGAAATTCATAGATTTAGATTTATTTTTCTAACACTAATATGTTTGTCAATTGGAGGACTAATTTATGTTTATTACCAATTTTTCGCAGGAATACCTGCCCCTTTTCCATCAATAGCGGACTTCTTTTATCTGCCGGCAGCGGTGTTTCTTTCATTTCATCTATTTAGTATCCTTCGTTTAAAGCGGAATATTATGAAAGCTAATTCATTTGTTTACCTAGGTTTTTTGGCTTGCATTTTTCCCATTTACCTATTAGGTGATGCCATTTACAATTACGAGCAGTATTACACATCCCCAATAGAGTTTGTCACTAATGCGGCGTATTATATTAGTGATGCTGTACTTATCTTCCCTTGTATACCTATCATATTATATACGCGAAAAAATGATCCATTTATTTTTCATTGGCTGTTAATAGCATTGTCTGTTTTCGTAATAGTTGCGGCAGATATGGCCTATAATTTTAGTGCATTAGATGATGAATTCCTGCAGAATACTGAATGGTTGTGGTCTTTTTTCTATACTGTTGCATATATTCTTTTGATTGCGTCAATAATATGGTTTAGCAAGTTAAAACAAATGCTTGAGTATAAGAAATTCTCTGAAAGTTTAAAAAATGAACAGGAGATGGGCTTAGATCGTAATAATTCAGCAAACGATTTTGCAGAAGAATTCGAGGATCTAAATGAAACTTTAAGGGCTATGAAAAATATAACGGAAAAAGCTGAAGAACAGGTTGATATTTTAATTCCTCAATATATCATCTCAAAGAAGGAAATAATTAATTTTATCAATATTTTGGTTGAATTGAAAAGAAAAAACAAATCATTAAACATACGCATTCTTTTACCTTCTACTAAATTCGAAGAAAAGGAGGAGAAGATTCCATCAAACACCCCCCCTTCTCCATCAATAGCGGAATCGTTTAATTCGCCAGCAATGTCAATTCAATATTTTGACAGTCCCTTGAACTCAAATGAGATTGTCTCGATTTTGGATACAGATCACATGTATATTCTGGGTCTTGGATCAGAAAATACAAGTTATCAGAATCGGTTTCTTATCCAGCATGTAAATAGTGAATCGAAGATACAAGTCTATAGCGTGTTATTCGAAAGAATGTGGTTGCTGGAAAAATCCCTAGATTTTGGACAGATCTCCAAATAGAATGTCATGATATAGTAATTGACTATATACTATCCACGCCATACCGTTACAAACTTTCATAAAAGTTATTTTAGGCGGGCCCAGAGGGACTCGGCATAAAAAACTTCAAAATTTGGACCCGATACAATTACAAGGCGAACCCAAGGGGCTTCATGCTGATATCGGTTCTTTGAAAAGGTTCAGATTTAGTAGATGTCAAACTAGCTAAAAAGTTTTTGTGCTTTAACGGGCTCATCGGGATTTAGATAAATACACATGAGCCCAAAGATATGACTTGATAAGAATGATTCACAAGGTGTTACATTTCCATATGTGTTATGATAAATATGCAAAATTGGGCTGTTGCAGTGCATCACCCACTAACTCTAGATATGTTGGAGAGGATAGCAAATAGAGAGGGAGTTAATAGAAATAAACTCTTTGATATCAGTGACAAGTGTTTCTAATTCCTCCTTCGAGATTGGCAACACTACATTGCATGCGACAAGAACAGGTTGGGGTACTGAAAATGTGAACCGTGGCCCGAATCAGGATAATGATCAACTGCGCAGGGGTCCGAAGCCCGCATAAATGGTTCAGGATTAGGTCTTTAGCTGTTCCATCAATGATATCATATCTACTAGATTCCAACGCTCTACAACTTTTGCATCGCGAAAAGAGAATATTGTCATACCATTGACCCTGAAATGTTTACCAGTTGGCTGAATTCCCATGAATTCACCTTTGTGTGTGCCAGCCAGGTTATATCTGCATACAACTTTATTTCCTTCGACAATGATATCTTCAAATATTATTATTATGTCAGGAAATCCTTTCCACAGGAGATAAATAAACTGCTTGAAACCTTTTTTATTGGTTGGAAGATTTGGAGGAAAACCATGTATAGTCAAGGAATCATCATAAAAATCAAAGTAGGATGATTCTCTAATACTCGGATTGTTAAACGTATCTCCCAGTTTTCTGACAACTTCTCTTAGAGGCTGAGTTGATGACATTCTTGTGATGTGCATAGCTTTTTTAATTAAGTTTTTGCTACAATCCAAGACGTTTGCACGGTTACTATAAACGGGCTAATATGTTGTCAGCGGATTCTGCTCTTTCAACCAAACTTAGAAGGTCATAATTCTCCTGGCACCAATGCAATTTCAGCCATCACTTGCGGGGATGAAATGAATATCAATGCGGCCCACCGGGACTCGGCAAAAAACCTTCAGAATTTGAACTCAGTACAATTACAAGGCGGGCCCAGAGGACTCGACAAAAAAACTTCAAATTGAGACTCAAATAATAATGGCACTAGATTGAGATCTAGTATTCTAGACATACTGTATTAATTTAGATTGTTATTGGTACGGGTTCTGTGGAACCCTAGACAGATTTAACCCTATTTTGTCACCCAATATCCTATTTTGTTCAATCATGTGTAAGAGCTACCATCTCTCAGCAGATGAAATATGGTAGTAGTTGTAGCTAATTCCCAAAAAATCTGGCTAATTCAAATAGATAGCGTTCGTTGCGAGAACCTTTAAATAGATTTTAAAATCATCAGCGTCATGAGAGAAAGGTATCATCAAAACATAGATTTTATGATTTTATTGGGTCTAATTACGACGCTCATTGGAAGCTTTTCACTAACTTCGAACTCTGGATTCGCTACCCTACAGAATAATACTAATACTTTGATTCAGCCTCAGTCTACACAAGATATAGCAAATACTAATGCCACAAATACCCGGAATATCATTTTAGTTCATGGCGCCTGGGCGGATGGATCCTCATGGAGCAAAGTAATTCCTATTCTGGAAAATGCAGGATATAGAGTAATTGCAGTGCAACTTCCGCTCCACTCCCTTGCAGATGACGTAGCTACCGTAAAACGTGCTATTGAGCTAGTTGGTGGACCAACAATTCTTGTAGGCCACTCCTATGGTGGATTTGTAATAACAAATGCCGCTTATAATAATCCAAATGTTACAGGTCTGGTTTACATTGCAGCGTTTGTACCTGATGAAGGCGAGTCCCTATCGAATTTCGTTGACCCAACAAGGTTACCACAAGGGATTTTAGTTTTTGATAGTGGAGGGTTTGTATACGTAAATCCAGAGATGTTTCCACAAGCATTTGCTCAAGATGTGAATTCAACTGAAGCTAAGATTATGGCCACTGTGCAAAAGCCAATTAATGAATCAGTTCTTGGCGAAAAATCTGGGCCTCCAGCTTGGAAACAACTCCCTACATGGTATCAAGTCTCTGATAGCGACCACATGATACCTCCCGATGCCGAACGAATGTTTGCAGAACGAATGAATGCTACCACTATTTCGATAAATTCCAGTCACGCATCACTTGTTTCACATCCAGATGAGATCGCTCAATTCATTCTAAATGCAACAAGAGGAAGTACACAAGGTTAAGCGACAGGCAAAAATAGACACACAATAAGAGAAAATCTAACCACTCTTGTGTCGGCGTCAGGGCATCAAAAGTTATGCGATATAAAAGGATTATCCGCAAGCGCGGAAGTTTTCCACTGCAATACAGGCTTTTGGTGCATATATATCGTATCCATGATATACGGGCCTAGATTTGTAATAAACCAGCATTTCAAATTCTTTGGCAACAGTACTAATGCAAGGCAATAAATGAGTCGACATACGTGGACACATCAAACCTACAAATACATTTTTCTTTGCCTCTAGTTGTTTAGTTATAACCCGAAATACAAAAAAGATAATTGACAACTGGCAAAGAATCCCACCTCATGTTCAAAAATTGAACTGAAACGAAATTACACAGTTGGCTTTGGTAAAATGTCCGAGAACCATCCTCCAAAAGTCAATTAATGATGTCTACAAAGTTATATGAATATATTAAATAAGGGTGAGAATCGGGCTCGGCAAACCTTGGAAAAAGAGGGAGAGGGGGCAGCAACAGTCGTCTCCGTATAGCTAGACGCGACTTCCTAAAATTAATGGGTGCAGCTGGCACCGTCATGGCTTTTGCTCCTTTTGTTGACTGGAGCAAGTTTTTGGCAATTGCCCAGACAAATGTAGATAATAGAGCAAAAGCTGAGCTTCCCGATGGATCTCAGGCAAATATCAATACATTCCCAATCAATCATTCAGAAGTAGTGATATATCCTAAAACTGATGATCTTCTTTTAAACAAAGATGCCTTTAGGACTTGGCAGCTTATACGATTACCTGCCGAGCTTGGCGGTGACAAGAACGATGTTTCTGCTTTTAGATTATACAGTGCTGTGTGCCTCCACCTGTGGTGTCTATGGAAGTATGTACCATTAGAGCGCGATAGTAATGACCCGTCAAGAATAGTCAACGGTAGCGGCCAGTGCCCTTGCCATGGCAGCGCGTACGACCCATTAAATGGCAAGGCTTTTGCAGGCCCGGCAGCGGATCAATCTCCGCCTTCAAACGTGCTGCCCATTCTTTACTTGGAGGCTGACCAGCAGAAGAATCTGTGGATACTTCCTCCGACTTTGGACGTAAATGCGAATGGCATAGTTGGATATGGCAGATTTTTGAAAACGTGAACGAACCATTTGGCATATGTGTGACTGATATTACTTGATGGTAATATGCTTCTCAACAAGAAGATTTGTTTGTGCTATGATATGTAATGTTGCATTTATGACAACACATGTATTGTTTGGTGGCATGCGCTTCATGTCACAACTGCAGTTTATCTTTTTCCTTTCATTCTGCGACCGAACATACCAATGGATGCACCCATTATCGCAACTGGCTTTCCATCAAATGAATTATCTCCATATGATATTGATGCAAAATCAATTGCATTTTTTAGAACTCCTGGCACCGAATAGTTATATTCAGGAGGAGTAGTAATAAGAATAGTGTCTGCGTTTCTTATTTTTGATTTAAACTCTAATTATCTTTCTGGGAATATCTGTCTCAAATGGCTTATTCATTTTTTGTGCAGGCATTAGATAGATAGTCAGTAACTAAAATTTTGAAAAACGATGATGAGGATGACGTCTCACATCTAATATCACTTCACCTGTGCATGCTATAGCTATGATGCCAAGAAGAAATGCTGGCAATATTAAGATACCATCTTTTAGTATAGCACCGATCACAAGTACAGCTATAGCAGCTATTATGCTGTAGATGGCAGCAGCATACGTTCTTGCCTTTTTTGAATTAGCTGACGATGAGGGAGAAACAGACTTAGTGGTCATTGCTGATGTCATTTGTATTACACCTAGTGTAAGCAAACAGAGGAAAGTAGAAATACACAGAAGCCATCTCTCTGAAGAGGGCAAAGCGAAAGCCTGATTACTCAGGACCATGTGTTCAATGCTTACCCCTAATGCCGTAAAGCCAATCATCAGTGGAAAGTGTATATACAACCAAGTAAGGTATATTCCAATTTGTTTTTTTTCGCGAAGAGCTCTGATTTCTGAACCGTCTACAGTATCAAAGTATATCCACCACAAGCTAAATGCTATGCCTAGGCCAAGTCCTGCACAAATTATAGAAGGTACAGTCCAATTGTGAGCTGCAATTCCATTAACAACTCCCAGTATGGAGATGCCTAAAACAATAATTGTAAGAAAGCCAAGACGCTCAGGTAAATGGTGGACATTAGGTGCAAATTGTACTGAAAGTCGCCTTGGAAGCAACAAGGGAGTGCCTATATCAATTGCCATTCCTAATATCCATAGAAACAATCTAAATGGTAGAGGAACAAATACAGATACAAACCATATTCCTGCTGCAATGGAGAGTCCTATTGAATACCTTGTGATAAGCTCGCGTGCATCTGGAACATGTCTTCTGGTGCGCACATATTCTATTACCAGAATGACACGCATTATTGCATAAGACAGTGCAAACCAGCTGGAATTCTCATCTAATCCATCGTGTACGCTTACCGCCATAAAAGCAGTCGCAGCAATCTGTAATAGCATTAAAAGGCGATGCGCCAAATCATCTGTAGCAAATCTTGTTGAATAAAAAGTCACACCAACCCATGACCACACTGTTGGAACAAAAAGAGCTAGAAAACTGAGAAATCCAAATACTGACACATCTTCATTAAGTTCTCTGCTCAGCTCAAAGACAATGACAGCAACAATTAGGTCGTAAAAGGCATCTAACCATGTAAAATGACGATCTTTGTCACTTTCCAGGTGTCTATTTATCTTATTTTCTATATATGATTATTGTTCTCCGTATTGAGGACTGCGTACATATATCGTTAATTATGAATTAGGGTTCAAACGAATCTTCCTAGCGGGTCACAACATCGGGGCATATTTTTTATAATACTGCTCTAGGTATAATGCAAGGCAATGTACTCATCAGAGTATTATAAAAAACCTAGGACCAGATTCTGTAATGGTCGGAAAAGATAAATCCACATTCCATGCTTCACATCATGTGACTACAATAACACAAGCTGTCTTATGTGGCTAAAAACTGGATACATTACAACCTACTCTGCTTCATTTCTTCCCATACTGCCTCCTTTAAACCGACCATCTTTCTGAACGAGTTTGCAGTTGCAGGACCAAAGCCAGCATAGTGATTGAACGAAATTTTAGCGGGGCTAGATGGACTTTTCAAAAAAAACTTCAAAATCGAGAGCCAGTGCAGATATAAGTCAGGCCCAAGGGAGTGCGTAATGATATCGGTTCTTGAAAAGGTTTCGGAATTAGGAGGAGAGTCAAGCTAGGTAGAAAGTTTTCTGCACTCAGAGCCTTGTTTAAAGACTTGTGAGTATAAGTCGCATCTCAGTGCTCTTTCTCTCATCTGGGCGTAAAACAGGTGATGCGTGGCTAGAGTTAAATAAATATTTTCTATGGAATTATTTTCGACGGCCAACCCTCAATTACATGCCACATTTCCACCATTTTTCTATTTTGAAGACGGTATATACTCATTCCCCTATAATTAATTATTTTACTACTCTGTAGAGTCTTAGACGTGGTTACATTTGGTGTCAATGATCCTTTCCAGTATACACCTACAAGATCTGGATATGCTTCTGATGCAATCATTTCTTCAATGACATAATTGATATCATCAAATTTATCTAAAGAAAACTTGAGGTCATTTTTGGCTCCAGCAATTCCTCTCCCATTATTGCCGTGGTCGACATAATCCGGAGATATTATATCATCAAATATTGCTTCATTTTTGTTGTTGTACGCTTCAAAATAACGTTGAATAATTGCCTTATTGAATTCAACCTGTGACAGTGAATCACTAATATTCATGCTAATATAATACACTTCATTCACTTATAATACTCTGATGAGTACAATGCAAGGCAATGTACTCGTCATATTATAATTAAATACACGCAATCGTCTATCATGAAGAAGCTACGTATTACTCGCCACTCTACAGCTTACTTGCGTGTCACTTTTGACAATCCACCCTTGAATCTAATAGACCCTGAGATACTCCATGAATTGCGAGATCTTATCAATCAGTTTGAAGCTGCTAACGAACTGAAGGTCGTTGTGTTTGATAGTGCTAACCCAGACTTCTACATAGCACACGTCGATATACTTCACACAGCTGAAACTGCTACTGATGTTGGTCCTACTGGTCTTAGAATTCTACCGGACTTCATGCAATGTTTGTCCCGTCTTCCTGTCATCAGTATCGCCTCCATCCGCGGCAGAGCAAGAGGTATTGGTGCCGAATTCGTAGAAGGCTCGGACATACGTTTTGGGAGTCGTGAGAAGATGATCTTGGGACAGATTGAAGTCGGTGCTGCTTTTATCCCAGGAGGTGGCGGTTCTGTGTATCTGCCCCTGCTTGTAGGGCGAGCCCGTGCGTTGGAGATCATAGCTAGCAGCGAGGACTATGATGCCGACACAGCAGAACGTTATGGATGGATCAACCGAGTAATTCCTGATGCTGAATTGGACCCCTTCGTTGACAGGTTTGCCCGTAGGATTGCATCCTTTGAAAAGAAAGCACTCACGGAAGCAAAGAGACTAATCAACCGATCGTCTCTCCTTCCCGACGATGCTCGTCTTGTTGCTGCGGGGGAAACGTTTATCCGCATGCTAACCTGGCCCGAAACCCGTTCACGCATTGCCAAGATTGTTGAGCGGGGTCTTCAGAAACCGGGAGACTTTGAGCTCAGGCTTGGTCTTCACCTCGGTATGGAATAACTCTTCATTCATGGATTAAATACAAAATGCAAATAATCACCAGATAGTACAATAGTAAGAAGCAATAAATCACAAAAGAAGCATGGAATATAGCAGCTAATACAGAAAATAAAAGAGAAAAGATGCAGCCATTATCACTAGCTAAAGAATGTTATTCAATGAATCTGGAGAGATTTGTATCTCAGAAATCAAGTGAAAAACAACAATCATCTAGAACAAATATTAATGCAAAAGAAAGAAAGAGAAAGCGAGGCATATAGAGGACACACTAAGGGTAGTTCCTGAAATTGAAATGCTAAAGGCTGTATTCTGTCTAGTAAGAATAACTAAAAATACTTGAAGCATCAAATTCCCTGAGGATATAAATACATTAATAGTAACGACTGTTGATCCTAATTCTCAACTAAACGATGCATACGTCCGGCTTTATTTATCAGCACATATCTCGGCAACCCGTAAATTCTTTAGACGCGTATGCTTGTTCTTATGCAAAAATTCATGACTAAGTTGGCAATAGGTATCATGAAATTCGCATTTGGGTCTAAAGGTTATGAATATCATGCAAAAGAATGATGCAAAACATCAAGAACATCATAGTGAAAGTATCACCTTTAGAATAGACAACATTCTTTTAAATAAACTGCATCGTGAAGCAGAGCAAAAGGATATCAGCGTTAATACATTAGTAAGTCATATCATAAGGATGCATATTGATTGGCATTCTAATGCAGCAAAAGCTGGATTTGTCACTGTAAGGAGAGGATTGCTAAGTAACCTCATAAGCAGACTCTCAGAGAAAGAGATATCTCCTATCGCAGAATATATTGCGAAGAATGAAACCAAAGATTTTGTACTGCTTCTAAGAAATGAATATGATATTGAATCAGCTCTAGATGTAATTGAAACCTGGATTAAAATATCAGGCTACCCATATAGACACGAAGTCAATTACACCCGACACTCGTATGTGGTACAACATGATATGGGAAAGAATTGGTCTATTTATATATCAGAATTATATAGATTTTTGTTTGAAGAGTTTGGATTAAAAAGAGTAGAGTTTGATTTAAACCATAATTCATTGGTTTTCACTGTTGATACGGAAAGACCATAGCTGTAAAATTCATTGGTGTTAGTTTACCTTGCTTATCCATCAGGATTTGAAATACAAACAATAAACTTAAGATTTTCTATCAAGTTAGATTCTGTCATTCATTAAGAAGTAGTAATAAATAATATATTTACTAATCATTTAGCTAATTTTTTGTCGTTGAGTATAGGCCACGCTATTTTATTTTGATGAACTCGCAAAAATGAACAAGACCAGCCAAAGTCTCCTTAACTTAATGGAATCAGGTATAATATCAAAGTTAGAATAAATCAAAAAGGACAACCCAGCTAAATAAATGGGTATTTGCTTCATATAAGAGTGCAGATAGACTGCTACCACCACTACTTCCAAGATTTAGAGGTATTCATTTCAGAAGTATAAAGAAGAATTTGTCGAATCGTAGTGAATGTTTTGGATAGAGAGGAATGGGAGGGGGAAGATAATGAAGTTACCTTCATCATTTTCACTATCGATTCTCCTCAGCCCATTTGTATTTCCCAAACTTAGATTTAATAGTTCCAGAGTAAATATCGGTACAATGCAAGGCAATGTACTCATCATACTATTATACTGTATTTCTAGCAAATGATCCTTGGAATAATGCAAAAGACATTAGCGATCCTTGCGTTATTAGTACTAGGATGTACGGCAGTAGAAGTAGTTAATCTTTTTTTTACTATGCAACTGTATTCTGGTCTATTGCCCTAACGTCAGACTCTATAGGATCCACATCTTGAGCAAAGGCTCCATGGAACATAGATGGGTTTATGTAAGAAAATCCTCGATAATCGAAAATTAAAAGATCTTTCGGCAAAAAACTTCAAAAATTAGACTCAATACAGTCAGAAGGTGGGCCAAAAGATCCTATTCTTTTAGAAGCGCTAAAGCGGAGGTTTCAGTTTGTAACTACGTAAAGGTATCTAAAAAGTTTTCAAATGAGAACTCATGCGGGCACGTTGGGATTTGGATAAATATTCATTTGAATACCAAGACAGGATAGACGTTATTTGGCTCTTCTAGGCTTCAAGACTAAGTGATCAGTATGAAGACCTAAATGCATTCTATCTCATAAGCCAAGACCACCATGGAGCTGCAAAAGGTATGTCACCATCTATTTTCACCCGGGCTTCTGAGCCATTCTTCCTCATCTGCGATTGAAACATATCTACTACCTTGATTGTAGCAGATTTTTTATCTCTGGAAGATAGTTCTTCCTTTGGAATGACGATTTGAAAAATCCTTTGCAAGAACTCCGCTGTTACATATGCGTCATAAAACCACCATCCAGCTGCCATTTGCGCCCGTTCGCTGAATCGGTAGGCATTTTCAGAATGAGTTCTTTTCTCTAGCTGACTCAGTACTAACTTTAGAGCACTCAAATCCTTTTCGAATTCTCGTGAAGCTATGCTCAGAAAAGGTATCATCTGGTTCTCTTCTCCCTGAGCTTCCATATACCATGTATTGTCTCTATACAATATTAATGAGGGCTCTGTCACGTATTTGTGCTATTCCTGCCAGAGATATTTCCATAGCGAACTCCGCATCTCACTGCAGCCTAGACAGATTCTTCGTGGTACTTCTAGCATAGATTAAGTCATGACGATGCCAGCTGCAGTCATTAATTTTACGAAGTCCCATCTAGATATCCGGGGGCTGCTATTAGTTGAACCTCCTCCACTCATTTCGATCACCTGTCCAGAAACATGTGTGCTTGGGACAACAAGAGGTCAGGGTACTCAAAATGTGAACCTTGGGCCGAATCAGGATAGATGATCAACTGCGCAGTGGTCTGAAGCCCGCGCGAACCTCTTCTGAAAAGAGTTGAGGCTGTTCCCAGGCAGCAAAGTGGCCGCCTTTGTCGAGCTTGTTGTAATAGATGAGTTTGGGATAGGCCCGCTCTGCCCAACTGCGCGGAACTGCCTCGATCTCGTCAGGAAAAACGCTCACTGCTACAGGGATGGAGACGTTTTTCACGTCGAAAAAGGGCAACCCTGGGAATTCCCAATATATACGTGCCGCAGAAATCGCCGTGTTCGTCAACCAGAAGAGCGTGATGTTGTCGAGCACATCATCTCGTGTAAGCCCTGTTGGATGCCCGTCAAAGGCACGTGAGATAAGCTCCAAACTACGCTTGTCGTGGTCGAGTATCCAGGCGGCTAGGCCGACGGGTGAATCCGCAATTCCACATAGCGTCTGTGGGCGGAGTCCCATCTCGAGTGCGTAGGCCGCGCCTTTCGCAGAAAAATCTTTCAGGATCTCGTATGCGCTTCTTTCCTCGTCGGATAAACCGGATGGCGTCGGGCCACCGGACTGGATCGCCTTTGAAACGTCGGGTGGAACAGCACCAGGCATGTTGGTGTGAATGCCAATCAATTCTGGGGGGGCTTCTACCCCCATCATATCAACGACAATCGCACCCCAATCGCCGCCTTGCGCCACGAATTTCGTGTACCCGAGGCGCTTCATCAGCTCTACCCAGGCACGCGCTATTCGGGCGGGGCCCCAGCCAGTCGTGGTCGGTTTACCTGA
>DASTUU010000048.1:0-2152 GCA_035759485.1 Nitrososphaeraceae archaeon | reverse complement strand
CTGCGTTCTGCAAAATTTCTAATACAGGCTTGACATAAATTCTTGTTGGGACCAACATTTCTTCACCGAGGGCTCTGCACAGGAAGGATGGTTGATCACTAATTGAATACTTTGATAAAAGGATCTTCCTTGCCAATGAGTAACCATTAGAATGTAATCCACTACTTTCTATTCCTAGAATGACGTCTTTATCTAGAATATCTTTACCCAGGATTAATCTCTTTTTTCTGTCTACTACACCAAGTATAGTTCCTGCCAAATCAAAAGCCCTGGTCCTGTCGGGTCCTGATATAACATCAGGAAGAATTGCTGTTTCCCCTCCTACAATTGCGACATTGGCAATTTTGGCCCCTTTTACTAAGCCCCTTAGAATTTCCTTAACAACACCATTATTTGATGATTTCAATGCAATGTAATCTATGAAAGCAACCGGACGCGCTCCGACACATATAATGTCGTTAGCATTCATCGCAACGCAATCGATGCCAATTGTACTATATCTCTGCATCATTTGAGCAATTATTACTTTGGTGCCTACTCCGTCTGCATGGAGTGCGAATACGTTATTGTTAATCTCGAAAAGGCCCGCGTAATGTCCAATTATAGAGAGTACCCTTGCACAGGTCGAATAGCCATGGGTGGAGGCGATTAGGCGGCCTATAGCCGTATGATAATTCTCCAAAGCTCTTCTATTAATCCCCGCGCCCTTATAGGATGCCAATTTAGTCATGCGCATTGGAGTGTTCAAATAGAATCCTAATTCTATTAATGGTACTACTATGAAAAGATTGGTATAAAGAATTAAGTCATTCCTTTTTGTCTGGTAGTTCAAATTCCTTATTGAAATTCATATCTACTTTGGGTAAAGTGGTATGGGCATCAGATATCAAGGTCACTTTGTGATTTTTGCCGTACTTAGATAGTAGTTTTGCTAGTACATGTTTCAAGCTATCAAACGTTTCCATTCCCAATTTGGTTTTGAGATAATACTGCGGAAGAGTCGATACAACTCCGATGTTATATTTTTTACGCATAGCTTGCAAGAAGATCAAGTGCTCCAGGCCTTCTATGTATTCCCTGCCTTCTGACGGCAAAGGAACTGTTAGCCTTCCCTGTACAAACATTTCTAATGCCTTAGAACCCAATCCTCTTCTCGCTTCTGAGAGGAGAACTGCCGAACCATTTTCGCCAAGTATGTTTGTACAATTCCACAGACAGTTAAGCGATTCAGTCAAAGTAGAGTGATATATAGGTTCACTACCAGGACTCACGATCTCAGATTTTACACGTTGCTCTTTAACGACAGAACCTTCAAGAAGCTTTGAGCAGGCATTCTTAAAACTTTCCTCTATGGATCCACAATAGATGTCAAATATTCTGTCTGAATTACCCACAATCTCTATTGATGTTGCATACATATCCCTACATTCAGATAATGCCAGGTTATAGGGCTCAGTTGTAACACCGGGACTGGGAAAGTCACTACTTCGTAACAAAACAGCTTGCGACATTTTCTCTTTATTAAAACTTCGTAACAAGTGCGTAGGAGTGCCTTCGAAACCAAAAAGAGGATCGTACGCTGAATGGGAAAGAAACAAAGTTTCTTGGTATTTATTCATGGTCTCGCGTAAGGAGAGCAAATCGTTTGCCCCTAGGAGAGAAGAGGCGTATTTTTCATTTCGCATATCGATAAAGTCCTTCAGCTTAGGTAAGGCCACGATATGGATTCTGTCCATACCTTTGGTGGCTGCAGAGTCGACTATCCCCGAGAGTACCCTCCTTGTTGCCGCCGAGGAGGACAAAACAATAATAAGGCTATTCTCATGCAGGGGAACTTCTTGGAGTTTATCGTTTACTTGTTCGTCTGATAAAGGCACGGGTGATGATATTAGTTCCTTATACAGATTTTCAAATCGAATATCGAGTGCTATGTCAGTAGTACCGTATCGGAACCAGATTTCAGGCATCTTAGTGATATGCAAAATACAGTAACGAGGTCAGTATAGACTTCAGATCTCTAGCAAGAGGCTTCGAGCTGACCAGTGAGACTTCGGTGTTCACCGGATAATAGTATTTCAAATACTATTCTGAGCCCTTGTATTTAACTAGTCGAATTATCCTTCATAAATCATCAGATTCTTCTCTTCCAACA
>DASTUU010000047.1:0-1063 GCA_035759485.1 Nitrososphaeraceae archaeon | reverse complement strand
TGTTGATCTGGAAATCCAAGATATCGAAGGTGTTGGTCCCACCACAGCTAGGAAACTCAAAGAAGCAGGTATTGTTTCTGTAATGGACCTTGCTGTAGCAAGTGCTGATGAATTAGCTGTAGATATTAATTCTTCAAAAGAAACTGCAGCGACGTTTATTATGAAAACAGGACAGCAAAGATGATAGATTCTCCATATCATCCATATTCTGATGCCAAATTTACTTTGAATGAAAGGGAACAGATGATTTAGAAGATGAGATTTCATCTATGAAGAAGAGGAACAAGAAAAGTGAAGAACAGGAATAATAATACATATTGACTAGCTAGACTAGCTAACAGCAGTCACACAGAACTTTCTTCATAGTATCTCTAACTATTATCGCTGCATCCATGAGCGGAATTACTAAGATTAAGTGCTGGCTACTATTTTGTCAGTGGTGTGATGCCTTATTTCTTGTTTCTCTCCGTATACTCCAAGGACCTTTCACATTTAGCAAGGTTCTGCAATGAGGACATGTTATTTCCATTGGCATTTTTCCTTTAGCATTGATATTCATGTTACAAAAAGGATACGATAAACGGAAGTCTCTACTTTATCATTCATCTTTTCGTCCATTCATCCTTAGTTCATATCAGGAACATTATTCATTGACCTTCCGCATGATCAAGGAGATTGGCAGCATCTTATATTTTAGATGATATACAAAATATTAGATTCATGGTAAAAGAAGAACTGAGATCGTCATCATTTTCACTTAAGCAGCTGTCAGAGAAAATAAGAGGATGGGATGTATCCCCCTGTCGATTTAGTTGAAATTAGCTTAAATAGAATCAAAAAGTTGAATCCTATACTAAATGCTTTCATCACAGTAATCGAGGAACAACAATTATACAGGCAGCTCAAATAGCTGAAAAAGTTCTTACTTTCTAACAACTATAATAATGAGATCTGCTATTATATAATATATGAATAAAAGAAAGGTGACTACCTAGGATGCCAATGCTAATGTTACAGTGTAAAAGCTGTGGGGAAGTTTTCCCAGGCCTTTATGTTCCTGAAG
>DASTUU010000046.1:0-3325 GCA_035759485.1 Nitrososphaeraceae archaeon | reverse complement strand
AAAGCAGTTATGCAACAGTTCAAGCCGCTTCAAGACAGTATCGATAGTACACGCGATGTCTTAAGAAATAATGACACCGTAAAAGCACTTCAACAGCTAGACACTGCAGATGTTGAATTACTCAAAATAACTCAGCAGCTTACACCTGGAGAGGAAGAAGGGGAAGAGGAGGAAGAAGAGGAATAAATACTAATCTATCCACTATTTTTTCATTTCAGGTCTATATAATGTTGCATTACTACCCTCTGATTATTCTGAAAAGTTCTTCAAGTTTTAACTTTCCTTCAACATTATCTCTGGGCCATCACGTTCTATTGTTCTTAAGTTAAATAGGAACACCTTCTCTTTTTAATTCCTCAAGTTGTTCTTTTGCTAGGTCATTTTTTTCATACCTACCATCTGCACGTAGTACTCGAGTTTCTAATAGAATTTTCTCCAAATATATCTATATTTTCTATTAAGCTTGGAAACGTTTAAGCTTGTTTGTTTGTCTCTCTATGTGTTAGACGGCCTTTCGTAAGCTTATAAGTTAGTCGGCAGAGGCAAAAACTAGGAAAAAATAACCTAAATAAGTATTCTCAGTCAGTGTTCTATACATGAAAGTAGGCATATTGTCAGATACACACGATGATATAGATAATGTCAAAGAGGCGATTTACCGATTCAAGGAACAAAATGTAGAATTAATCATTCATGCAGGTGATTTTGTGTTTCCCGGCATTATTGATGAATTTAGGATATCTCAGAATGAAGATTGGCATCCCAAAGTTATTGGAGTTTTGGGAAATAATGACGGAGAAAAACTCGTCCTATTAAAGAAGTTTATAGAGATAGGAGGCGAATTACACGGCGAATTTTTTGATGGTGTTATTGATGGCTTAAGGTTTGGAATTTACCATGGTACAAGTGTGAAGCTTAAGGACGCAGCTATTAGAAGTAAAATGTATGATGTCTTTATCTATGGACATACGCATAAAAAAGAAGAGAATAAGATAGGAGACACTATAGTACTCAACCCAGGTACAGGGCATAAAAAAGTGAAGAGTGCGTCGGGCATTTTTCAGGAGGGAGGGATTATGGTTTTTGACACCCAGACAAAGGAAACAAAGTATGATCCTCTACCTTAACCTCCATTATCTAAAAAATCAAATCAGACCAATAAAATTCTTAGACAAAAGAAACTTAGCTACTGTCATTTTTCGCCGATACCTGTGATGAAGTAGATGCAAAAATGTATCTTTCCGCACTTTTAGCAGATATGCCACGTTATTAGTCTATTCTTATAATATGCAAAAATAAATAAAAAATAAAGGAGTTTTTGTGGCTTCTTACTACTATTTGCATCTAGGTGGCATATTATTAATAGTCTATGGATTGATGTCAGGATGATACATAGGATCAAAATTGAATGTATTTACGTCTGTGATCGCAAGGGTTGCAAAGTTTCCGCTACCAAACTGTATATCTGCGCCAGCATTAGCAATAGTTATGTCTGTTACCTCATCACTATTATTTGGTATATCACCATGGTACAGGCAGTTAGTTGGTGGAGACGACGGTTCTGGTACAAGTTCTAGTGCTGCGTCAATAAATTGCCTACTATTGAATTCACCTATTTCAAGTATATCCAATGTAGATTTGCTCGCATTGTAATAAAAATTGCTGCTAGTTTCCAAAAATGAAAATTTATTGTTGAGTTCTACGATCTTTTGATAGATCTCTTTACTCTTATTTAGAAGCCTTTCGGAAAGTCGGAGTCGAGATCCCAAAGGAAATTCCGCCGTAACGTAGTAGTTTGTGCCAGCTTCATCAATCGAATTGATGTCATTAAAACTTTATCTATCTCATTGACATAGTGTCAGAACCAAATGTAAGAACCAAAGTGCACAGATACGAGATATTAACAATTTTCTGTGTGAGTCAATCCTACCCTATAAATGGCTACTATGGTAGGTAATTTGATTCTCTTTCCAGAATGAAACAAATAAGGGGAAAGTTACTAAGGTTATAAACAGTGATAACATATAAGGCGAGGGAGAAACTTCGCGAAGTGTGCTAATCCTCTACTGTTATCTCTGCTCCATTAGTGCAAATATAGTTTCCTGGATAGCGTTCAATCATTACAATTTAAGCAGAGTTTAGTAGGAATCTTACTCATCTCTGATTCTTATTTCTCCATAATAAGCCTTGTATTCATGTCCTTCAAGATTACTAGAACTAAGCACCTGGACCAAAAAGCAGCAAACGACAGATGGCTTTCGTGGAAATAAGATTTACTTTTATAGACATCTTATTTTGGATAAAACGGACAAAATCATGTTGCAATCTGTGGTCTTACATTCTAGCTAGGACGAATCTGTTTCTCGATGTCCTGTCTTTTATTACACGACGAAATGTCCCCATAGTTTTCCCTAATAATAATATCATAACTTCTAGTAATACCATCTGAAGTATCCCTCATATATTATCAAACATGTATCTGTGGTGAAGCTAAATGAACAACAATATTTTGGCAACTCTCTTTGTAGTCGCCGGTGCATTGTTGACTACAACAGCAGTGACAACAATAGTACCAGCTGCATACGCAGGAGGAGATGATGACGGAAACAAGAACAAGGCAGAAGATGATTCAGCAGCTGCAATAGCTGACTGTGATCACAACGACGTCGAACGAGCCGGATTTGACTGTTTCGGGATTGCAGTTAACGATCTTGAGATAGAAGAAGAAGAAGAATAGACCAAAGAAAGATTCCTTTAGTAACAGTTAGGGGAATCACAACCTCTTTTTGCTAGACTTCTTTTACAAACCTGACTGGGATAATAGCTAAGGCTTCAAAACCAACATGTTGTCATGTTCTAAATCTCTGGTGAGGTTGATTGCTCCGTCACAGACCTCCTAATTGACTGGCGTAAAGTGCTGAAGAGAAGAGTCCTGAATATATCAAATAACATGATAAACCAGTAAGGGATACGGAGGCAAGTCCATATGGTAAGCAGGCTGCCTGTGAAGCCATGGCTGATCCAGCGATGTAAAAGAGAAGAAACCCATAAGCGGCTATTATCATGTGATTTCTGAGAGTCTCTTTTTGTAGAGTTCTTGTTACTGACAAAAAAGCTGCTCCAAATACGATTCCTGTGAATATTCCACCAAGTGAAAAAATAAGGATATTTGTCATAGCATAAAGATAATGTGCATCATTACGATTTGCCACATATACAATGTTAGCATATGAGTAAATAATCATGAAAAAGCGCTTTATAGTGCTGTTAATACTAAAAGCACTAATAATAAAGTCCTTTTTCTAGTGATGATACTAGAAAAGAG
>DASTUU010000045.1:0-10996 GCA_035759485.1 Nitrososphaeraceae archaeon | reverse complement strand
ACTCACTATACCTCTACTCCTTGTTTAAAACGGGACCAAGACACAAAGAGACCAAAACCAACGCCACCTAAAATACCACCGATATCAAGGAACCAGGTAAACAACATACAAGAAAAAACGAAAGAGTTTTCTGCATTTGATCGAAGGAAGGAAATAATGAATAATAATAAATTATTTGATCAGAAGAGCTACCTATCAACGTAGGTAACTATGCATCAAAAACCATTGCTTCTGGGAAGCAGTACTGACGTAATTCTGAATTTAATGCATCTTCAATAATCCTTTGAATGTCTAGTATCCTTTTAATGAGTTGATTTGGGGATAGATCTTCTGGGAGAGGAAGGGAAATTTCTTTAGTTCTGCTTTTCGACAAGCCAAACATTTCCACAGAATCGCCCACTGTTCTCTTATAGGCTACTGTTTTCCATCTGCTTTTGCTAAGAGAACCTTTTCCAATCAGCATTAGAATCTAGATCTCCTTTAGCAAAGATTTCTACCGATGATAAGTCACCCTTGGAGGAATACGGCAAAAAATTATGTTTCCTAGCTACTGCTGTTACTTTATCGATGATTGTTTCTGTTATATTGAGGCTTCTAGGTGAGATCTGAGAGGACAAAGATACTATTTTGAGCAAAAAGAAGAACAAAACAAGACACCATCGCTCACGCTATTCCAATTGTATTGACTCTGTATTCTGTGGATGTTGAATTTATTGATGGTGTCCCTATTGTACCTATTAGTAAATTCAAATCCTCTATTGAAGAAGTATCCCTTTATCCGCCAGAAGTTCGGGTCATATCTGCAAATAGATTATCAGGGACAAAAAATAAGGTCACTTGAAACTATGATTGCTTATTGTTACGAAGATTTAAAGAAAGCCATATCTGGTAGAGATAGGAGAACCTGAAATTCATGATATTACAATATATCTCTACTTTTCATTATCTGCATAACTTGTCCATCTTCGATTTGTTCAAGGCGTTTAGAGTGGGCCGCATTTGAGCTAGTATAGTGTGATGGAGAAATTTTTGTTAAATCTGGACTTTACGAATTCCAATACATCAGCCTCTGACGAGAAGTATTGTATATTATTAATTTCACTATTTTGGTTCTTCTCCTCATCGACAAACTGAAGAACAAAATTACCGCACGCATTTCTATTTATAAAAAGCTTCTTAAGCTGAGACTGCTGCTCAATCCTAATCCCTTCATCAAGGTCAAGAGATATTAATTGCTTGGCTAGCTCCTTCTCTTTACTCCGTCCAGAGTCCATAATCACGAGAACCCTTCCACCTAAAATGATGCAGAGGTAATTTATAACAATTAGGGGCGGATCATGTAGATGTGATAGTCGTCCCTAGAGCGGCCTCTCCTCATTGGTATGGGGAACTTTATACTTGTATTGGACCAATCAAGAAAATTAGGTTAAGTCAGGGATATTACCTTAATAATGAATTAGAAGCCATACCAATAGTGGTTAATTGAGAGTATTCAACACATTATCCGGTCTGAAAGACAAGGCAATGCCAAGGGACGGCAATTTTAGGATGCTCATTTGCGGTCCTACGGTCTATGATTTTTCTCATCTTGGGCATGCAAGAATACTTCTCTTTTATGACTTAGTGGCAAGATATTTAATGTTAAGTGGAATACGAATGACAGCAATCTTAAACATTACTGATATAGATCCTAAGTTATCGTTTCGGGCAAAAGAGGAAAGGTCATCTGCAGAGGACATTTCTAATAGATTTATAAAAGAACTCTTGATTGATATTCATTCCTTAGGTATCAATACCTTCAGTATTGCCAGGACATCTGATTACGTAAAAACTGCTAGAAAGCTAATACGAGGGCTTCTTAGTAAGAAACGTGCTTACTTTGCTAATGGCAATGTATACTTAGATACAACTTCCCTAGTCTCATATGGGAAGCTCTCACGAATGAGTCGAGAGGATCTGGTTAATAGTAGAGTCGACATAGCGCCAGGAAAAAGAAATCCCAATGATATCCTGCTTTGGAATAGTAGCGATGATTTCGGGCAGAAATATTATGATGACTCCTTAGGAGCGGGCGTCCCCTGGTGGCATATACAGGACTCTTCTGTAGCAATGTCAATCTTTAACGGCATATACGATATGCATGGCGGTGCAACGGAGCTAGTATATCCCCATCATGAATCACTTCTGGCACAATTGCGGGTGCTAACATCCAATCAACAACCAGTCAAGATCTGGAATCATGTAGGATTAGTAAACATCGACGGCAAAAAAATGTCTAAATCTTTTGGTAACATCATAAGAATAAGGGATCTGATAAGAAAATATAACTCGAACATTATACGGCTTTATCTCTTTTCGAAGCATTACAGACAACCTATCGTGTTCTCACAAACTGAACTTGCTAAGTTCTATTCGGCGGACGAAACAGTCGCAAGTGCACATTGTGGGGATGTTAGTACCAAAATCCCTCATCATAGGACAAGGCTGACCAATGAATTCACTAGCTATATAGAGAATGATGTAAATACGCCTGCCGCATTGGAATTAATGATAGAAACAGCTAGAAAGCGCGAGTCCATCGCAGACCTGCAGTACATGGTAAGGATTTTTGGACTTGTTTATTGACAAGAGAATGGAAGAGAATGAGGCAGCATTTTGTCCAAATGAAGAGAAGAGATGGGTGAAGGTATTATACTTATTGAAGAAGGAGAGTGCAGATGCAGGGCATCTAACAACTTATTTGCACTTTATCGCAAATAGAGCATTTTTGTGTTATCCCTAGTTGCACACTGGAAATAGCATCAATAAAAATTGGTCTTAGATTATCGCTATACTTGCCTGTTTTACAGTATTATCTTATATGAATAATAGATACAGGTATGCAGGATCATAAAATAGAACATCGCCTATAAGAGTAGAGAACATACCCCCAATATCTCAACCACCTCCACTGGCAGTAATTTAGTGCTCAAATTGTCATTAAATCGGTGGTTTTCTCTCATTGTTCATTTAATTTCTCCACTAATACACAAAACCTCCACCAATAAAGTCAGCTAATTATGCTGGTGGAAACAAACCATCGGTGGAGATACTGTCTAATGATACCTTTACTATAAGGAGCTCAAATCAAGCTGTTTTTATAAAAACAAGTAAAAGTGGAGATGATGGGGGCAGTGGAGATTCTTCAGGTAATAAAGTGACGATATAAGAAAAGAACCAATAGATATAGAAAAACTAATTTAGATTAGTTGTACGGTACGACCACCTATTTCTTTCTTAAAATCTTTTTTAGCATAGAATTAAGATCTGACTTGTTAAGACCAACACCCATTTTAGCATCTCTTCTTGAAATGATCTTGCCTTTATCAAAAGCAATTAGCGTAGGAACAGCACTAATTGAGAACCTGTCCCATAATGGATTATCATCATCATTAACCTTAGATTCATAGAATTTGTAACCATTGCTCGTAGACTTTGAAGTAATAGCAGACTCAAAAACTGGTTTGAATCTTTGACAAAAAGGACACCAATCTGCATAAAACATGACTAAAGCCTTCTCTCCTGAGGATAGGAGGTTATCAAACTGATTTGGTTCAAGATATTCCATGATGTTATCATGTGCACAGCACATGTATTAAATGAATAAAAGTTGAAATAAATAGTTAATAGTTACAAAATTGTCCACTTTAAAATTTCGAACAGGAGATAGACAAGCTGCTAAATATCAAAGTGTCAGGTCTTCTTTTCTTCCGATGGATTGATGCGCAGCCACGTACAGATTGGCTATCAGGTATAATAGAAAGAGACAAAAATGGTTTTATTTTAATGGATCCTGATCTTATGCCAAATCGAAACTCTCGAACGCGACGTTGGATCGTGACCCTTTTCTCCTTGAAACAAACATACCTGTGATTTTTGCAGGAGGTGATGTTCATCGTGGCTCTGTAAAACGGTTGTTTTTATTGCCGTTTATGATTAGCCATTTCTTAGAATTCGTCCTCTACAGTAATCTCCTTCAAAATCTTCAATTTGGTCAATATATTGTCTAGGTATCAGAATGTAAAATTTCTTACTTCCGTCTTTATCATATTTTCCCGAAACACCTACTTTAGCCACAAATCTTATTTTCAATTTCTGTGTAATCTTGTTAATAAGATTAATTATATAATTACGGTGTATGGTATATAATAAAAGCGGTGTATTATTTTGCTTATTATCTTAAGGGATTATGACGCTGGGCCCAATCAATAATTGAGCCATCATACATTCTTACATTATTAAAACCAGCTTCTTTTAATTGCAAATATTTATGCGATGCCCTTGTTCCAGAATGACAATAGCATATAATCTCCTTGTCCTTAGTGATTCCCCTTTGTTCAAAATCCTTTTGCAATTCGTCTTTGTATTTAATTACTCTCCCACTACTATCATCTAATCCTTCTTCCCAATTATGCAATATTGATCCTGGGATTCTAGCCTGAAAGTGCTCTTGGGGTGTTCTTGCATCGACAATTATGACCTTAGGATCACCTTGTTTTGCTTTTATTATCTCTGCATCTGCTCTGATTGTAGAATTAATTTTGGACTTATATAGAGAGGTAGACAGTTTTTGAGTTGGAATTTGTCTGGTAGTTAGTAATCCAGCTTTCTGCCATTGGCTGAACCCAATATCCAATAGTTTTACATTTGTATGGCCATGATACATCAAAGTCCAAACAACTCTTGCTGCTGATGGATCTCCATATTCGCCATAAACTACGACAGCTTTATTATTATCAATTCCAAGTTCTGTAAAAACCTCTCCAGCTATTGATCCATCGACAACCAGATTAGCCCCATTGTCAGCAACTGAAATTACACGCTCGATTCCTAATGGCCTAGCATTTTTAATATGTCTAAATCTATAAGATATATTATCTCGAGTATCTAGAATGACTAGGTTCGGATCGTCTAAATGGGATGCAAGCCATGCGCTGTCGACAATTATCATACTGATATATTATTACTATTTTCTCCTCTAATTAGTTTGCATGGCATTTCTACTTGTGTTTTAGTGGTGTATACAGCGCTGCAGAAGAATTTGTTCCTAGATAATCTGGCCCCTCTATGTTGTCATCAATGAAATATTGATCTATTAATTCATCATAATACCGGTGTCTTAGCTTATGAATATGTTGAAAGCCAATCCATCCTTTTAGGAGTATATAGCTTCATTCTAATTGGTTTATGGTTTCTTTTAACATTTGGAATGTCATTTCCTACTAAGTAGCCATTTTTCTTAATCTATTCTCTAAAGACGCCCCAGAGGCCTTGAATATTTTTCCTTTTGATTGATTAGCTATTACCTCAGATATTGACCGCATTGGTATACTTGATTAAGAATTAGACGTTAAGGATATTCTTAAGAAGTTGATTAATATTCATCTGAATAGAGACATCTTTTTGTTAAGAGAGCTTAATCTTTGAGTCCGGAGTTATACCGCATACTTTCGATTTGATAGTGGCGGCATGTTGTATAGTCGGTAAACCTAAATTAGATTTTATATTGAATAATTGTCTATTCTTAGTTAGATTATTGGCAAACTAAATGAAAATGTAGCTCCCTTTCCATCAGAATTATTTTCGGACCATATTTCACCGCCATGAGCCTCAACTATGTGTTTGGAAATAAATAATCCAAGTCCTGTTCCTGCAAAGGATTTAGTGGCAAACCTTGTGAATAACCTTGATAATATTTCTGAATCTATTCCCTTACCTGTGTCCCTTACACTAACAATAATAGCTTTCTTATTTTCTACCTCATTGACATCTCTTTTGACACTGATAGTTATAGTACCTTCGTCTGTAAATTTGAAGGCATTGTTTAAAAGATTATGAACTACTTGTGAGATTCTGCTTTCATCCCCAACAAGATCGACGTCAGCCGCTGCTTCTGATTTTTGGTCATACATTATCTTAAGACTTGTAATATTATCACTAGTCAAAAATTGTCCTTTTGCAGACTCAATGCTATCAGCAATTATACTATTCAAATTGAACAAATTCTTATCTAATTTTAAGGATTGACTTTCTATCAATGAAGCACTAAGTATATTATCTGAAAGATCATTTAACCGTCTTGCATTTCTCAGTATAATATCTAACGATTCATTTAGTCTTTGTTTGTTGCCTATGTCAGTATCAAAACGAAGAATTTCAGCAATCCCTAAAATAGGCTGTATTGGGGTGCGTAATTCATGTGCCGCATTATTAATAAATTCTGTTTGCATTCTGCTATATGCCTTTAGCCTTTCGTAAGTTTCTGTCTGCATCCAAAGACTTTGAAATATAGAGGCGTATGAAAGAGCGATAGCCTTGCTATTTGAATACACGGACGACCCTGCGGCATGAAAAGAATCATCTTTACTGTCATTCTTTGTTTCAACTATGACACATTCTTTTTTATCGATAATAACAATATTAATTCTGATAGGTGTGTCTTCTTCAACAAGTCTAAGGTCTATCTGATTGGGGTAGATATTTCCCAATCCTTTTAAAGCTTTGTCAACAATAACATGATTACCAATCTCATCCGATGAATTAGGTAAGAGTATTCTTATTGTTACATTATTTTTTAATGCTGCTTCCTTTAATAATTCTAGTATGCCCATTTGTATTTGTCTTTGAAAGGCATTTGTTGATGAAAACAACACCAAGATTTCTTGTTTTGCGTCTTTTACTAACTTCCATGCCTTAGTTATTGCTGTCCTAGGATTCTGAATGACTTCTATATCTGTGGTTTCAATGCTGCTTTCAATATCTTCAATTCTATCCGCAGCATCTATTCCACTATCCCAGAGTTCTTCAAATATCGAATAAAAATGGTGAATATAGTTAGGATCATTACTTGTTAATAGACTTCGAATCTTCCTCCCTCCGTACAATTTCTCTATCGTAGCATTAAGCATATTATCTGACACTCCAAAATTCATTAGAGATAAGTTTCTTACATGTCTGACTTTCATACCTAGGCCTAGAAAAGTTTTGATGAGTTCTACATCATCCTTTTCGATTTTTACTCCTGAGATACTAGTAACCCATCTAATGCCTTGATGCTCACCTTTTTTGTATCTGTCTAGAATTTTTTTGTACATTTCAAGAAATTTATCATTATCATAAATAATTTGCATTCCTCCAAGAGAACAAACGATTGATAGTTTATTAGAAGTATTAGCCAACAGAATGATCTCATTCTCAATCTCCTCGGAGTTTTCTATTATCCTGCTTCTAGTTGTTGATGTTTTTCTTCCTTCTCCTGTGCTTTTGAGACCTTCTATCTCTGTTGGCATAGGCTAATCACTGTATAACGTATAGCCTATTCGTCCTTCCTCTGATGCACTTATAGTGGGTATCTTTCTGATCCTTGACATCAAATTTTAATAAAAAATCCAGCTATATAAGCAAATTATGCGATTCTGCATAAACACAAACTCTTTATCATTTGCGTCATATGACTCTACCCGTGACGTGTACCAACTCAGATGTCATTCTCTTCATACATGTTTTATTATCATCTTATTACCATAACAGGACAATGTGCATAGGTTAGCACTGCAGATGCTACGCTTCCAAGTAATAGTTTCTTTATGCCAGAATACCCCTTAGTACCAAGGACTATTAAATCAATATCATTCTTTTCAGCATAATCAACTATGCCCGCCTCAACTGATGTAGAAGTCCCAATTAGTTCTGTTTTTGATAATTGGATATTCTTTTCATTAGCTTTTGCTTTTATCTCGTCAAACCATTTTTTTGCATTCTGACTTATATGCTCTAAAGATGATTTTCTTTGAAAAGGTGTTTCAAGATCGTAGATTCCAAACGAGAACATCTCCACATATGCTGGGTCTTTTACAACGTGTATTGCATAAAGTTCTGCATTGAACTTATTTGACATATTAATTGCATGATATCCTGCATCCATTGATTGCTTCGAACCATCTATTGCAACAAGTATTTTAGAAAATTTTCCTATTTGTTTTTTCTTTTTCATACCTGACATGTACGATACTTTTGCAAACATTCGTTCTTATTTGTTAATGTTATAATTCGCTATTGATTCATGAAAAGTTGAATGTGTTTATTCCTTTGAAATTGAGAATATACAACACAATATATGTTGACAACTGCAGCTTGCTTTGGCGTAGAGACAGAGACAGTTCTATTTTGCAAAGTATAAGCAAGTAAAGCTCCACAGAATGGACATTTCTCCTCTTCTTTTATCTGCTGATTTTGAATTTCGAATGTGGTACTATTCTTTAGTACCCTGCTGCATGAAGAGCAAAAATACTGTAATAGAGGTCCAATCCTCATTTGGGGAACAGTGATGGTACGGTATATTACCTAATAAACATTCTATGCTAAGAGCTCTACAATAAAAGCTCTACTAGAATAGCTCTACCAGAAAAATGATACTAACTAGAGCTGCGAGCTTTTCTTCTCAAGTCGATATATAGAACGTACGCCTTTCATTACTAAGGAAAACTCTAAAGGGGATGGCGGCAATGGCTGCTCGAGCTATATGGAGGTTGTATATCTTTTGGGTTAGTGAACATATGTGCTAGGTCAACCAGCTGAACCAATATGCAACTATTATGGGTGTCATCACAAGTTTTCACTTCATGGTTCTAGAAAGTGCAGATGTAAACATCCAACGAATAAGACATTAGGAATAGAGGTGAGATATGTATGAAAAATAATAGCAATAACGATGTTCCTGTTTCATCTGAAGAAGAAATAAAGTATATGAAAGAGAGACTAACAAGATGCCTGCAACTTTTAAAACTAAACCATGATGATAAAATAACAAAGATAGCTTTTGACCTGATTGAGAAATCCGGCACGTATGGACTGAGATCACGTAATGGTAACTGGATTATACCTCTAAACGCTATAGCAGGCTCTTGCCTTCTCAATCAGCGCGTTATTTCTCAATCAGAAATGTATGATTTTCTTACTGTAGCTGTCACAACGAGCTTAGAAAAAAGAACAAAAGCCGTTGACGAGCTAATATTCAGAATCTACAAAGATATTATGGCAAGCTACGAAGGTCTTGATGATAAGTTGAAGATAGCCTATCCAAAAATCATTGTTGACGTGGTCTCTATCCTAGCAAGCGGAGTTGACACCAGTGGCAAAAAGACACCTGTCCATAACGTGGAAATCTACTATCAGACAAGGAAATCAGATGTTATTAGCATTACCCCTGTTAGCCCTAGTAGTACACCCGCTACCACTGCTACTGCAACAAGCATACAAACCATAGAAAGAGAACCAAAAATACAAGACGATTCAACAGACAAAGACAAAGACGAAGCTATAGAACCCAAGCTCATCGCCGTTCTTGCTACCATAACAGGCAGAAGTAAAAAGGACATCGAAGCTTCACTTGTAAAGCTTGATAGAAGAGACTTTATGAGAATAACTGACTTGTACAAAAACTACAACAAGTTACAAAAGTACAGCAAGATGGTGATAGACAGAGCCGACTTGCAAGAGTTCAAGGTCGCGCTTGAGAAAGATACTGGCAGGAAGCTCTCCAACCACCAGATACAACATGCGGCAAGCTCGATAAGAAAGGTAAAGCTCTACATAGAAAATGTTTTAGATGGCAAGTTTGTACCACGTGGCTCCTACGGGATTAATCATACAAAACACAACCTAGAATATGGATATCTTGTTGTTGGACTAATGGAACGAAGCAGGAAAAGCAGGGAACGGATCCCAAAAAAGAAAGAGACATGAACTGATACGATAGATTAAGGCGGTTAACTGATAATGTCCCGTCTCTGCAAGATTTGTGAAAAAGTGGAGGTACATGATGAGTATGTGGTTGTTTGCAAGAAGTGTTCTAGGATTTGTTTCAATATGGAGGCCTGGTTAAGCGCCCCAACCAGTTAACTGACAGGTTTGGGGTCTTGGTCTAGCTGTTTATGTTTTGTGCTGCTTTGGCTTAGGCGATCTTGAATATAACAAATAGGCTAAAAGCGAACCGCCATGCCTTGTTACTGTGGTTTGAGAGAAGCCATATCAATGGAGAAGCGATACTTTACATCAGCATGGGAAAGTCTCTCGTAAGCCTCGTTGACCTTCTGTATTGGGATGACCTCTACGTCTGCAGTGATGTTATTTTTGCCGCAGAAGTCAAGCATCTCTTGGGTTTCTGCGATACCTCCTATGGGCGAGCCAGAGAGGCTGCGACGCTTGAATATAAGGCCAAATGCTGCGACAGCATGAGGTTTGTCTGGTGCGCCAACTAGTGTCATATTACCATCTCGACGGAGTAATTGTAGGTATGAGTTAATATCATGCTCAGCAGAGACTGCATCGAGGATGAAGTCGAAGCTGTTTACGTGCTTACTCATTTCATCTCTATTTCGCGAAATGACTACTTGATCTGCACCGAGGCGGAGAGCATCTTCTTTTTTGTTGGGTGAAGTGGTAAAGACCACGACATGGGCACCAAAAGCATGAGCAAACTTTATTGCCATGTGACCCAGTCCACCTAGACCTACCACACCGACCTTCTTACCTTTAGTAACACCCCAATGTCGGATTGGCGAGTAGGTTGTAATTCCAGCGCATAAGAGAGGTGCAGCTCCAGCGAGATTCAGGTTGGAAGGAATGCGTAGGACAAAGTGCTCTTTGACTACAATAGTGTCAGAATAGCCACCATAGGTTACGCCTCCTAGGTGGACATCCGGAGAGTTGTAGGTGAGGGTCCCATGCGGGCAGAACTGCTCAAGACCGGCCTGACACTCTTCGCAGTCACCATCGGAGTCAACCATGCAGCCTACCGCAGCAATATCACCAGGTTTGAACTTGGTGACTGCAGATCCGACCTTGGTGACACGGCCAACGATCTCATGTCCGGGAACGCATGGATAGACAGTAGGCATCGCACTCCACTCATTACGGACTTGGTGCAAGTCAGAGTGGCATATACCGCAGAAAAGGA
>DASTUU010000044.1:0-4288 GCA_035759485.1 Nitrososphaeraceae archaeon | reverse complement strand
TTCCTAATCCTTATCCTCGTAATCTATTCTCTTACCACACTCCTGGCATATAAGACAGGACGTCTAAACTGAAAAAAAGGTAATGGTTAGTTGGTTGGGTGAGTGTTTTATTATGACTCAACAAATAGTTTGTGAATGTTGCGGAATGCAGCTAAGAGGTACCCTGCAGAAAGAGAATGTAAAGAAAAAAAGAGAGAAGAATTTTAGTATTCTCCTATTCTAACTAACTAGTTAGACTCTTTGCTTGTGCATCTACTGTATATGTAACAGTGAATGGTACGCCGCCTAGTGTATGGAATGCAACTTGACTAGCTGCAAAGTCCATAGAACCAGCATTATAACTTGGTACTGTTCCTGCCCCATTAGTTTGTAATATCAATGAGATTGCGGATTCTCCTTGAGCAAATGGTGCTGTTACTGGCTTACCATGAGCTTGATCTGGTTTTATATTCGCATCATAATTTTGCAATAGTCTAACTTCAACTGGCTTGCTAGCAGACCATGACAATGTACCTACCCAAATCTTTCCATCAGTTCTTTGTGGGAGTACTACTACTGCCTGATGCATTTGATGACCAGGTAAAGTATCTACTGTTGAGGTCGCAGTTTTTTGAACCGTAAAATTTGTGGCTGTCGTCGATGTCATTTCAGGTGTCATCCCAGTCTGGTTCTGTGCTGCTGCTCCCCCACCTCCTGTCATGTTTTGTGCGTTTGTAGTTACTACTGGAAATTGTGTAGCAGCAGCCACCAATGCTAACACTAGCACTGTTGTCGTTGCCACCAAAATCCATATTATATGAATTTTCATCATAGGTTTATATATAAAAGATTACAATACTTAAGGCTTGCTAACATCATTTATTAGTTCCGAATTGGATATTAATCTAGAAAATACTAAAAAATGAGTTTTTTTATGTAAAACTTGCCAGCTGGTTGGAGCAATAGCAAAATAGGAAAATAAAAAGAGAGAAGAAAAGGAAATTAGCCCTTGGGATTGTATTGAAGCCCACTCGGCTGCATGGCTAAATATTATTTTTTCCATATATTATGGGGCTAAAATCATTGGGTGTCATCAAGACCGCAGGCAAGCCCTAGACTCGACCAGGTATTCATGAGGTCATGTTTTGGGTTGAGTCTCCTACCGTTACCTTACTTAAATGTAGATAAATCCTCGTCAGTCAGTCAGGACAGCTTGGAATTGTAATGATGTTAATAGCATCATTAAGCGTAGCTCTTTTAAGCATCCCTTCAAAAGTTGCAATAGCGCAGACATCTCCAGAAAATCAAACAGGGCAACCAAGGGGACTCATATGTGCGACGTTGAGGTCGGCTCAGCTCAGTAATTGCTGAGCCCCTTACATAGGGTAACCGGTCGGTATTCTGATTACCTACAATTACCTAACTGACCCTACATTCTTCTCTTATTTTTTATCTTTATCCACGAGTCTTAACAATCTAACAGTCTTTTCGTATTCCTCCGTCTTCTGTCTATTCTGTTTCATCTATTGATCTATACTGTTTAACATTTCTTTTAGACTCGGTTGGTATCTTGTCTTCCTGATATTTTCAAACGCTCTACGAACACAGTAATCTTTTCTCATATTATGGTGAACTCTCATGATAATTTTTAATTCGTAAACCTTTATCTCTTAGTGCCTTGAATCCGCCCTTTAACTCAGTTTTCTTAGGTTTCAAGTGTTCGTAATAATCATCGAATCCTACCGAAGTTACTGCCGGTTCTACTTGTCGGTTTTCTTCATCCGGATTTGAGAAAGGTAAGTCTCTTTTAACTTGGTCTATATCCGGTAAGACTATTTATTAAGTCCTTTTCCATGTGGTTTATCTTTCACTCACTCTGTTTATATCGGTCTATTTCACCCGCTAAACTGTCTGCTTCTTCAACTAACACTTTAAGTATTTTTACTGCAACCTTTATGTCTTCTAACTGTTTAAGACCCTGTTGACCTTCTGTTTCTATTACTCGCAATGTATTAAATACAATTGCAATAGGTTTGAATAGTACCTCACTAATTAGATAAGATCTTATAGTATCTTTAGTTAACGCTGTATAAATATCGTAGTTTTGTGTATATTTTGGAAATATATCAATATTTGCATCTGTAACTTTTATTCTTCGTTGTAAATCATATTTATACAATCGACCGCCAGGTGCTAAATATAATGCTACATATCTTGTTTCTTTACGTTTCTTATCTTCAATTGACCAGTCGCCGATCCATACTTTTACCTTAAATTTATTTAAGATCTTAATTATTTCTAGAAAAAACATATACCATGCGTCTACTATTTCGTCTTGAAATTCCTCAATTTCGCTTTCTCTATATGTTACTAAATGTAGAAATGTTTCTGTTAAATACGAAATATTAACATTATCTATTTTAGCTCGACGTACTACTTCTTTATCTATTGTTAATGTCAGTTTGTATTTTTGAGACTCAGGTAGTTGAAACTCTTCTTCTTTACCTTTGTCTTTATCTCTTTTAGTTTGAATAACCATAGCCATTACAAATTAAATAATTATCCACTGTCACTGTATATAAACCATACGTATCATTATACGGCACGTCTAATTATTAACCTTTTTCCCTTTTTTATTAACTAATGCTTCCGGTTTCACATGCACCAACTTTGGATTCTCTCGAATCATTTCCATGACTTTGTTTATGTTATCTCTTAATTCCCGATTCTCCCGCTCCATAGTCTCAAGTCTACTTTCTGTATCTTTGTGGTGCGCCTCTAATCCTGTTTGATCTAGATAAGTTAATGTCGGCTCAAGCTGTTTAAACAGCTTGTATTGTTCAGGTAAACTCCTAGTATAATATGGACTTCCAGTATGTCCTAATATCCATTCTGAATAATCAGAATAGCCGGCGTCAGAAATTACAGACTTAACCCATCGTCTAAAACTATGAAGTGTGATTATATGTCTTTTACCAGATAATTCTAAAGGTATGTTTAATCTAGTTAATACCTTTTCAAATAATATCACCATAGTTACATATATACCCTTGAATGATTCTTTTCCTCTTACTTCACCATCTTTATCAAAAGTCGTCGCAAATATCAAATCAGTATTCTTTCGCTGCGGTGTAAACACATGTGGTTTATTATATCGTAATGTCTGTTTAGTAGTCTTGTTATAGTAAGAGTATAGTGTCCTAGTTCTATATTTATAATCTAGATATAATTTTAGTTGTTGACATAGCTCTTCTGTCAGAAATACATACCGATCTTCCTTTGTCTTCGTGTGCTCTGCATGAATATCTATTTTTCTATTATCAAAATCTATATCTTGTAACCTAATACTGCATGTTTCACCGGCTCGCATACCAGTAGGAAAATATTACATTACTAGCCATATAGTAAGCAAGCAGTACGGAGCTGCATATTAAGAGGCGAAATGTCAGTTAAAAGTAACAATACTTATTTTCATTTAGGAGCTGCTTTTATGGTACTTTCAATAGCGGCATCTACTTTTCTCCTTGCTATAATATGGGAGACGTCTGCTAACAACAATGCATCAAATAATAGGTATTATGATAACTTTAATTCAAATTTCCAAGATCTCATAAGCCGTAACATGATTAGCATTTGTTGTACTTGGGGAGAGGACTTTGCTGATGGAGAACTTACATTTATGATAAGAGATGACAATGACAATGACAACAACCAAGATAGTGTTAGTATACAAAATAAAGAATCAACCGTACCAAAAAATGAAGCAGTTTATAATGCTATAGAAGAGTGGGATCAAAGAATAGAGGGATTAACTTTCCGTGAAGTACAAAATAGATATGACGACAGATATGGACTTATAACCAAATCTTTTGTTACTATTTATGAATGGGGATTCCCATTTGAGTTTAGCAAAGACCAAACAGAGCAAATAGCTAAGCACGAGATCGGTCATGTTCTAGGTCTAGGCCATGCAAACTTCGATAATACACTTATGGCAACTCGTGTCCAGTATGGATCGGGCACCATTTCTGAATGTGAGATTCTTGCAGTATACGAGGCAAACCATTGGAAATTAACACATGAAGAATGGGATAAAATTAATTTGTGAGTAGTAACGGATAAGAAAAGTATTATTCTGTTACATAGGCGTGTTAAAATTCGTAACTATGGAAGAGCCGAAGCGTTTGCCGTGTTATTGCTTGCTGTAGACTGTTCTTCTTGTCCTACATTATTCCTAGGAGTTGGAATATCTATAAACGGAGTGTTTCCTTGTCCACTAGCTCCTCCTGTCACCAAAGGCAAAACCCCG
>DASTUU010000043.1:0-1668 GCA_035759485.1 Nitrososphaeraceae archaeon | reverse complement strand
ACTATTGCACTATATACGGAAGTAACTTTACCTCTTATCCAACATTTCTTCCTACGGTTAATAATGCTGAAACCTTATCTGCAATAGTCTCTACACTGATAGGTTTAGTAGTAAACCCGTCAGCTCCATAGTCTAAGACTCTTGTCTTTTCACTTTCGTCGTCTGCCACTGCCAAGATTTTGATATTGGGATTAATTCGCTTAGTCTTGACTATAACCATTGCTCCTCTGTCTGCAGCTATTCTGCCATCTAAAAACACAACATCAACTTTCCCCTCTAACTCCTCTAGTTTTCTTAGACATTCCTCAGCACTATAAGTTTTATAGACCTCATATCCTTTCAGACCGAATGTTGCAGCTACAAGCAAATTTACATCCCTATTATCATCTGTAATTAGTATTTTGATTTTCTGTTTGCCCAAATCCTGTATTAACCTTCTTTACTGTAAGTGTGATCCCATAAAGATTATCGTCTTTATACTTATATCAAGATGAGGTTTTCTCTGCAATGAATCAGTCAATCACAAATTACGAGTCAGTTCTTTGGAATAATAAACGAAAATGTTGCACCTTCCAAAATATTTCCTGCTAGCTGATCAAGTCTTTTTGCATTATAAATAATTCCTTTGATTTCCCTTCGTTCCCCTATATCTTCTTGGAGTATTTCAGAATATCCAACTATTGGCATAATAGGTGTTCTGAGCTCATGAGCTGCAATATTTATGAAGAGTCGAAGCTTCACATTTTCTGCTTTTAGTTCCTCTATAGTTTGTAAAAGTTGATGATTTGATTCATTAAGATCTTTTATGACACTTTCCGAGTTTGTGTCTTGGGAGTGTTCTCCATTAGTGCTTGTATGAAAGGATGGATTTATTCCCTCATCACCTAATGACACCTGCTGTCCAGCTTTTGGACAAAATAGGTAATAAACCTATTAAGGGGCAGATGGGTCCTGGTGAGTAGTCTCACACCATATCAAGGCTATCCAGGTACCTCTGGCAAGGAATGTCTGAACAAATATACTGAAGAAAAAACAGATAACAAGATAAATGTACTACTTTTGGATTACAGACTGGATGACATGACAGGCAATTATGTTGTCTGCAAGATAGGAGAACTTAACAGTATAAATACAATTCTTATAATGCATACGAACTAGAAAAAGAAATTATTTCATGGTTAAAGACAAGTAACAGTCCATATAATTGATGGAATATAGAAACTGTTTCTCATCTGACATCCCATGCACACCATAGCAACCAAAATAACTTCTTTTCTCTCATGGCTGCAGAAAATATCTCGACTTTCTTTTTGACTGCTCTAATCTTACTAATACTTTAGTCATTACCACACCAGCAATAAATCCACCGACATGAGCAGTAAATGCTATTGGAAGTGCACCTATAGAACCAATTACCGCAAATACAATTTGTAGCACTAGCCAATAATACGCCCTTGTATTACCTGCCACAGCAGCTATTCCTAATACGCCAGAAATAGCTCCTGACGCGCCTATTAATACTACATTTCCATTATGCAAGATATAAGAGGCTATAGCACCATGAAATAATGCTGCTACAATTCCTGATGTAAAATATACCAACACATACCGTGGAACTCCAATTGCTCTTTCTGCATATCCTCCAAGATAAGCTAATGCAAATAAATT
>DASTUU010000042.1:0-3411 GCA_035759485.1 Nitrososphaeraceae archaeon | reverse complement strand
AGCCAGACTTATCACATACATCTATCCTCTATTGCCGCTTACTCTTTCCAGAAGAAGAGAAGTGGCAAGAGCAGTTTGTAAATGAGAAGAAGCAACCTAGGAGAATCTAATAATAGGATCCAACTTTTATTCTCGATTTTTAGTTTGCTAGCTAAATAACCAAAAATATGGGAGTGGAAATAGGTAAGTAAATCCAGGTGGATCTTTTAGTCATATGAAGCAAAAAAATGAGTTTCTTGACTAGGTCAAGATTACTGGTTCCCAGTGGGATTGGTATTGTTTGGAGATACACCTTGAGTAATGGTTGTATTGGTAGCATTGCCTGTAAAGGTTTCATTTCCCGGAAGCTTTGATTTCTCTGGTGTTCCTCCTGACATATTCTGAGCTAATGCTACCGAGGAAGTAGCAATAGCAGCTGCTATGGATATTGCTGCAACAACAACAATTATTGCAGTCACAGACACTTGATTCATTGTAAAGACTGCTAGGCCTATATAATACTTAAATGCTTCAAAGTCGGGACAGCAAAAAGGAATCGATGGAGAGTAATAGCAATGACCATGATATGGGAGACTTTTAGCTAAACAAACTCAACATGATAGAAAGCAGTAATAGAGGAGTCAACAAAGGATAGTTAGGTGCAATGACTGATAACTCAAACCCTGGTATGCTTTTGTCTTTCTCCTTTGAGCCAGACTTATCACATACTTCTATCCTCTATACTGTTCTATTTTACGCCACTAGATTATATGAATCTTGGATACAGGTAGGTAGCAAAAACTAAAAAGCATTCCTAGTATTTTCAAAGATATGCAAAAGCTGGGTTGACTCACAATCGGAGCCCAGAATACTCCCAGCTGCTGCAACTTTTTGTACTCTGAAAGCTTTATTCCTTTCTTTTGCTAAATATCCAAAGAAACTAAAAAACTAAGCCACCTACAAATCATGAGGGAAAAAACTGAACTTTGAACTCGGGATTTAAAACAAAGTCATAGGCTCAGATCACAGGGTTTGGACCAGAGCAAAATAGCTCAAATATTGAAGGTATCTCCTGCCACTATTACTTTTGATTTATAATGTCTTAGAGACAAAGCTAAAGAAAATGTTCAAGAATATACAACCGAACGATATGCTCTCCAATTTAAAGCGTCTCTGATTGCGTACAAAATGCTATGAAGCAGTTTTGGAATATATCACAAAACGCAGAAGATAAAAGGAAAGGATGCTAACCGTCGAACATTATCGGCAATGCCATATAGATATAATGGCTATGTTAAAGGAAGGAGAATATGTGCTAGAACAAGTCATTGCTAGGGAGAACAGACGTCAATACCAGCACTAACGTCATCAACAGTTGATAGTTAGTACAGGACCAATAGTATGTCTTGGAGATAAAAAGTAGTGGCCGTCGTGTGTTCAATGGCAGAGCCGACGGCCACTATTGTAGATGGGTTTTTTCCCAATAGCATTATAACTTGAGAGCTTAAAAAGTTGTTGACCAGCGAACAAACTCTACTCTCTTCTCAACTAATATCCAGCATATTTCCTTTCCATTCATAGTGTCCAGATAATCTGTGATTTTGAAATTCTGTCTGTAGCTAATTAGAAAAAATAATGGTCGCCATTATGTGTTTGGCTGGCAGAAAGCTGAGCCAACGGCCATTGTTGATATGGTAAGGATTTTTAGAAATCCAATAATACTATAAACTTGTAAGCTTTAAACTTTTAATCAGTAATCACCTTAGCTCCTTGCTGTTGTCCACGTCCCATTGTCCAATACATGGGTGGACGTGATGCTGCAAAACCTGCGGGCAATATTATTCCTAGCCCCATCTCTGTTAGTGCCGCATGCATAAACCCCGGTATCAACAATGCTAGCGAAACTCCTGCAGTTTTATAGCGGCTATACTTACCGTGTCTCCAGCTACTGTTACTCTTGCTGCTTGTTTTAATGACATAGTTCTGAGCATAGGGATCATAGTAACCTATTACAAATGCTAGTCCTGTTGCTAAATCATAGTTGAGACCATATTCATTCCAAGCACAAAACCTATTGCTGCTCCTCTGCCTTCCCCTATATTGCGCCAATCAAGCATCTAAGAGTATGTTTCGCAATTTCCTTACGAAGGCCGCCACTCTTATGATGGCTATGAAGTATTGCCTTCTTTCTTCTCGCTTTTATTACCATTCGATTATCACTTATATGAGTGAGTCTTTTTGTCATACCCCATGAATACGTACACACATGTGTAACACCAGACATTTACAATTGTAAAGCCCACACTCTCCTTTAACGTAGTAATAGCGTGGATAGATATGTAGGTTAACCTTCACGATTGGCGCGACTGATGGATTCCGGTTGTCTAGTAGCTAAAACCTACTTATCTTAAAAAATATTTCAAGCCTTCTGTCGCCGTTATTAATCATTGTAAAAACAGTGGCTAAAAATAAATAGTCATATATGCACAATAAAGCGGGTTGTTTAGTAGCACATGAATAAAATACAGATAATTTTGATTATTTCGCTGGTATTTGCCTCCGTCATAATGTGGATAATATCTGCACAACAATATAACACTATGATGTCTACGATGATAATGGTGTTTCATAACCCAATAGCAATATCATTATTTACTATAATTTGGACGGCAGGAATGGCTGCTATGATGTTTCCCGCTATTGCTCCTATGGTTCTTCTCTATGATAGACTGATTAAAACTAATAATAATGCGCGAGGCAGTAATAATGAAGCATCATCGCAAAGAAAAGGAGAAGCAAAGGCATCATCACTTATTGTTGGTAGAGATAATAAGGAAGAGCAAGAAAGAATGAAGAGGAAAAGGAAAATACTATTATCTTCAGCATCTTTTTGGTCGCCATATTCCTTTAAGATAATATTATTTGTTGGCTCCTATCTTTTAGTGTGGGCTCTAACTGGTATTGCTATTCTGATAGGTTGGTCTATTCCAATGAATTATTTTTTCTCCATAGAAAATTCTTCTGTTGGCAGCAAGCAGTATCCTGTTATAGATATTGCCTTTGGAATATTGCTGTTCATATCTGGATTATATCAGTTCAGTCCGCTAAAAACCAAATGTCTTGGCTATTGCGAGTCCCCTATGGGCTTCTTTATGAGAAGATGGAAGAGTGGAATCGCGGGCGCAGTAAAGATGGGAACCTATCATGGGTTGTACTGTCTTGGATGCTGTTGGCCTTATTTTTTGCTAATGGTAGCGTTAGGCTGGATGAATTTGTTATGGATGGCTTTATTTGCGGCCATAATATTTGGAGAGAAGGTGTGGATAAAAGGAGGCAGATGGATTGCTAGAAGTGCTGGTGCTGGTTTTGTAATTTTAGGAGTCTTAGCATTAATTGGTATAATAGAGGTTCCAACCGGAGACATAACCATGA
>DASTUU010000041.1:0-5279 GCA_035759485.1 Nitrososphaeraceae archaeon | reverse complement strand
CACTTTTCAAGTGCTGCATTGAGCTTGTCTGTATAAGCTTGATGATGTTTTGTATGATGTATCTCCATAGTTCTTGCGTCAATATATGGTTCTAGTGCATCGTAGGGATACGGTACTGGAGGTAATTCATATTTTTTCATAGTTGATAAGGAATTACACTCATAAATAAATTATCAAGTTTACAAATTATATAAATTAATAGTTTAAGCAGCATCTTATCTTCAATCAGATAGTTGAAGAATGTGCCAAGATATTCTATTATAGATGTTCCTGAGATCCCCGGATTATGACCAACTAGAGTACAAAGTCTCCCTAGGGGCATCGAAGGTGGTGGATGGTTGAGCTTCAACTTAAAGAATACAAAAATCTTGGCTTTTGAGGACTACTTTAGGTATAATGTCAATTAGGGTTGGATAAAATCATGTTGCAAACTGTGGTCTTACATTCTAGCTAGGGTGAATCTATTTCTCGATGTCCCGTCTACTATTACACGAAGAAATATCCCCATCGTTTTATCTAATAATAAGTTTGGAACTTCTAGTAACTCCATCTGAAGAATCCCCCATATATGATCAAAATCCACCTATCATCAAGTTAGATGAACAACAACACAATTTGGCAACTGCCTTACTGGTAGCCGGTACGTTGCTAACTACAACAGTAATAACAACAATGGTACCATCTGCATACGCAGACAACAAGCAAAAAGCAGAAGATGATTCAGCAGCTGCAATAGCTGACTGTGATGAAAACGACGTCGAAGAAGCTGGATTTGACTGTTTTGGGATCGCAGCCAACGATATTGAGGCAGACATTGGCGGCGATCTTATGGAAGTATTGGGACCGACACTTACAGCTGAAGACGGCATGACAACCACAACTGAGACACCCTAGATTCAGCATTAATGCCAAGATGAACTAGAAGAACGAGAATAAACAAAGATCCCTCGGGTAACAGCTCGGGAAATCACAACCTTTTTTTATACTTCCATTACGACTCTGAGAGATAACAACCTAACTCTTCAAAACCAACATGTTATCGTGTTGAACAGCACAGTGTGATAGAACCTTTTGCAGCTTTTTCTTGTCGTATAGCCCAGTCTTTTTGATCTTGTAGAAGAGCTGGACAATACCAACTGTCATATTCATAGCCCATCTCTTCAACTATCCGTCTGCAGTCTACAGAAACTTCATTAAGTAGTTCCGAGTACCCCGGGTATGCTTTTGTCTGGCTTTGAGCCAGACTTATCGCATACTTCTGTCCTCTATTACCATCATATTTTTTGAACATTCCACTATATGAAGACTAGAGACCGATAGCTAGCAGTAGCAACACCGAGCGGTATCCCAGCCAGAAATACTTTTAAACGCAGCAGACTTCTCAGCTTTGAAAGTAAGATGAGATTTTTAATTCGTGCAATAATGCCTACAGAGGCGGGAAATAAAGCGGTACAAGACCCAAACTTTCTCAAAAACCTTGAAGACTACATGAACAAAACCAAGCCAGAAGCAGCGTATTTCTTTGAGGCTGGTGGTGATAGAGTATGTGCATTTGTAGTTGACATGCAAACTCCTGATCAGATGGCTGTCTTAGGAGAACCACTCTTTATTGGAATGGGTGCCAAAGTAGAGTTCCATCCTGCAATGAACTTTGATGATTTGAAAAAAGGAATATCCCAAGCCAGAACTAGGTAAACAAACACTAATGGCGACAACCTTTATTTTTTGAACATTTATTATTATGGCCTTAAGTGACAGAAAGTTTCTGATGTAGCCCTTTGCCATAATGTATCAGTAAAAAGAAAGTGACCTTCAAAGACCTCCAGCGGCTTATCAGGTCGGAGTCAGCAGCAGGTTCAGAGGAAGCAATAGAAGAAGGGAAGACTACCGAAGGCGTTTTCTAAAGTACATTTCAAGCCCAATGGAGTACTCGTGTCTATCTATCTATCTATCTTACAGCAGTTAAATATCTTATATCCCTATAGTTGGAAATGAAAAAAATCCTTGTTTTCTCTATATTATTGCTATCTGCTATAGCATTAACTATAGGAATGACAATAACAACAACAATCCAAATACAACCTGCATATTCACAAACTCTGCATTGTGCTAAAAGCGGCACAGCGCAACACCTTGAAGTATGGACATGCACCAACATAAGGCCTCCGTCAACACCTTAAATAGTACGACAATCAATTTTCATTTTCCTTTATTTTTTAGCAATGTCCTTTTCATATTAACCCTTATTCAGAGAGGACAAAGTCCTTATCACTTATCTCTATTGAACCATATTCCCCACTGACATCAAGTCCACCATTATCTCTAACTATTCTGAAGACTTCCTTTAAGACAACAAAAGTAACTAATGCTGATATTAATACAATGATTACACCTATGGCCTGCAACATTCTACTATTCTCAGTTAGTATTATATGAATACCGTTAGATTACAAAAGTACATTACTGTAGATCACTTTTAGTTTCGAAAGTACTGGGCCCTTGAATCAGCCTGCCAAACACTCTATTCTGCAGCCTTCCTTCCACACCAGAACCACTAAACCTATCCGGCCATTTGACAGCAGGCAGCACATGACCTTCTTCTGTTCTATACAATGTAATGGGTGGTACTGCTTTGGTTGGTTTGGCCGCTACCACTTCATGGTTACGTATTACTATATCAACTAACATCGCTCTGATGATGATTAACAGGCAAACAGTAAAGTTTTTTGTTACAGTAGTAATAGAGGAATCATAGGAGGTACAACTGAAACCCTAGGTATGCTTTTGTCTACCCTTGGAGACTTATCACATACTTCTATCCTCTATTACTATCGTGTTATATGTCAAAGAAATATTTGAAAATTGGATACGAATAGTCAACAAAAACCAATATAGAAAATCAAGTCAAGCGAGCAAGTAAGTAAGTGAAAACCGCATGAGACTCAACAAGCGTATAGATGGATGATGCTGGTAGGATTAGTTGAGTCTAGAGCTTCCTGCGGTCTGAGTTCTTACAGTTTATGGGTTTGTCTGGGTTTTTATGCACCAATTGATTTTAGCCCCATAACATTATTGAATAAATAATATTTTAGCTATGCAGTCGAGGAGGCTTCAATATAATACCTAATCCTAATTTCCTTTTCTCTTAACTTTTATTTTTCTATTTACAATATGATTGGATTATGTCAACTTATAGGGATAGTCTACTCTCCCTTGTTGCTGCAACCCAACGGGACATGGTTCCTATTTTATATAGACAATGGCATTTAATAGCTGACATATGTCAACAAATGTCGACCCATTTGATGCTATGATTAAAATGTTTGAGGAGAAGAAATCTATCTTGATCAGAAAGAACCAAGACCTTCAGAAATTATCAGAATCAGCAGAAATATCTGAGTATAAGCGGTTGGCTAAAGACATACTAAGAAATCATACTCTGACAACATATTCTATACTTTCATTTCTACAAATGTCGGTAATAGGTGAGGCAGCAAGGCAGAGCCAGATTGCTGTATTAAAAGATATTGTTGTCCAGTTACAAGAGGTAAAGAATAATCCAGAAATGATGAAACATATTAACGAAACATTTGACAAGTATAATAATTTTCTTAAGAGGTACAATTATCTAAGTGGGTTTAAAGTGTAGAATTACTTTCAGACAAATTTCTCTTCGGATTTCATAATCTCATCATACTTGATTCCCTTTTCCTCTTTATTTTCCTATTCAGTAGTTTTTCTTTGCATTCTCTTTCTGCTGGAGTGCCTCTTAGCTGCATTCCACTAAAATTGACAAAATATCTTTTTAGTGATAAAGTAGCACTTGCATCTTCTGCAATATTTCTTACCAATGAAGTAATGCCACTTTCCAACTACTACTTTAGAATATATTCTCTCACATATATTACGACAAACCATGGGGAGCTAGCTGAAATATTGTTATGGATATAAGCACTAAATATCAGTACGGAGAGGGAGTCCTAGCTAGAAGGAGTAGAAATCCGTTTCTAATATATTATAAGGTGTTACTATATATCAATAATTCTATATCTATAGCCACTTCTTGATGATAATAGACATGAAGAAAAAGGAATTATTGCTGGCAACAACTGTAGCTATAACAGGACTAGGCATTATAACTATAGGAGCTGTTAGTCTACCTCTTACTAATACTACTACTCAAGCATCAGGACAAGGAGCAGCTATAAGTAATAACAATAATACTATAACGGCAGATGCCGCCGGAAGCACACTATACAATCTGACAATTGAAGCTAAACCATATCCTATCGAATTTAATATCACTGGAGGTATTATTGACACTATTGCTATTGATGGAGATCAAGCAATATTGTTAGTGAATATCAATGCATCCACAAATGGAGGAAAACTAACAATCGAACTTCCCAGAGACCTGATTGATTCCAAAATGCAATCAGATACAGATAAACCATATTCAGTATATGAAGATGACACAGATAGATCTATGTCTTTTATTGAATCAAAGACTACTGAAAAAGCAAGAACGCTAGTAATTACATTTCACAATGAAGACGATGTAATTGAGATTCAAGGTACTGAAGTATTGTCAAAACCTGGTGGAGAGTTTTAGTATATCTTAATGGTCCTAATATGGGAATAACTACCTTGTCAGAGTAGTAGCTTAGAGAAGTTCAGATCAATGAGGCTGTATTTAGGATGACTTGCATCAACCAGGATAGTCCTGTAGGAGACATTGTTTGATCCTTGAAATGTTATCTTATCTATAGATTAAAGACAGCAGGATATTAGAGCGATTATTGCATTGCCTTTAAATAAGTTGGCACTCGACATCTGCAGGAAATGAATCTGTTATATCAAGAGGCTCATTGGACTGAAAGCGAATAGTGATGATAGCATTTTGTCCACATTGTCCTGTCAAAAAAAGAGGTGCAAACATAGGAGAAGCACATAAATTTATTTGCTCTTGGGGATTATAAGTTTCACCACGAATATTGAAATGACCTGTAGACAAGTTTCCTCGATATATTGGTCCTTGGTTAAAACCATTTGTTGGTAAGCTTGTACCTTCTGTAGAGTCTATTGTCCAGTTCCCCAGAATTGTCCCATTAGCAAATATCATCGCAACAAATGATACATCCGTATCAACAGAAGATCCATCAGGACAATCTATACTAGCCATTCCTCCTCCATGAATTACAACAGTAGTAGAATTAGTAGTCTGTTCTGTTGCATAACCAATCTGAATGAGTAATGGAAATAGAAGAAGGAAGAGAAGA
>DASTUU010000040.1:0-2206 GCA_035759485.1 Nitrososphaeraceae archaeon | reverse complement strand
CCTATGATTAATGCTCTTCTGACCGCCCTAGAAACGGCGCTACAAAATATGAGCATTTCTTGCATTTCTATGGGAGCTGTATTATTATATCCCAACATAACCATCGCCGCACTGTCTCCAACAAGAATACCGTCAACTCCTGCCCTGTCAAAGATTAGGGCATTGCAATAATCATAACCAGTTACAAAGGCTCCTTTTTCATTTCTCTTCTTCATCTGCAGTATCCGATTTACAGTAATCTTTTCACCATTGTTAATGAGACATTTGTTCTGTGTCGTGCAAGGATCCCTTTTATCCTTATGTTTAATAGAATTATTACTATGAGTGATACAGGAATCGCTTTTTCCCACGCCTAGTTTCACGCGATGTTTCCTTGCATAATTGATAATGATTCAAGGAGATTCTTATTGTTGTTATATTCCTTAACTATTTTTTTCATTACTATTTTTCTTTGCTCTGGCCCAAGGTCATTGAATTTTTTGACTGTCATTACCATCTTTGGTATCGCTCTTATGACATTATCTACAACGGTTATATTTGCTGATCTTGCTGTTCTAGATATAGGATTAAGATCAATTGCAACTACTGTCTTGCCCATTTTAGCAAGTGCCTCTGTCCGATCACCATCTTCTATAGTCACAAGCACCGTGTCAGCCTTCATGATACCGTTCGGAGCAACTCGTCTTCGTTCGCTTTGCAATCCTGGTATAGAGGCTTTAGTATATGAATTATTTCCAAGAACTTCTTTTGCACCAAAGCTTTTCAGCTCTTTACTTATAAGACGTTCTCTCCGCACGGTTCGGTAAAATAGATTAACCTCAATTTTAGCTCCTATCAAGGAGCTTAACTCCACAACGGTCTTTGCGCAAAGAGCAGCTAGGTTACCGTTAACAGAGATGACGGGATATCTTGACAACATTAGAGCTGATGTGGCTGCCTCAATAGCCGCTTGTGCAGCGCTGGTGGTCTTTTCACCTAATAGATAGTCGAAGGCCTCACCCCTTCCATGTGCTATCAGGCCTTCAGATACCACCAATCCCCTCCTATATGCGTCAACTAGCATATTTCGAGTAAAAAGTGACTGAGCACGAGGGTGGGTCGAAGGTATATGAAAATGCGAATAGTAAATGCTGTAGGTACCCGTACCATTGTGGTTACTGCTATTACTTTTCAAGAAGTCTTGCCCCATGGTTGTCGATACCACATACTATCAATCTGCCGCCGTTTCCATTGAGGCAATTAATTACGTTATCTACATCGCCGGACCTTACTATCGAAAAAATTGTGTCTCCAAACAAGGCCATACCACAACCAAAACCTTGTGATTTGAGTGTCCTAATGAGGGTTCCACTTCTGCCTCGGATTAGCCCAAGATGGTTTGCAAACTCAAAAGACAAACCAAGGAAGTCGCTGATATCTCTTGAGACGTGAAGCCTTTCTAACATTTTTTCCCCAAAGCCATTTAATACCTCAATATGCTCGGTAAGAAACTTCTTTGTAGACACGGGAGAAAGGCACAGAATCAGAACTCTAAGATCTTGTATATCAGAAGAAAGAGGTAAAATCTTGTCAACTACCCCTATTCCAGGGGCTCCAATTTTTGACCTCAATTCAAAACCTCCAACGTATTGTGCGAGTACGCTGCCGAGACCAGTTTTGCATTCAATCTCAGAGCAATGCGCAATCTGGGCTGCTTGTTTGATATCTAGCCCCACCGCTAAAGCCCTATTGAGCGCATAAGATAGGCTTAACGCTGCCCCCCCACTAGACGATAGGCCATAACCAATTGGTATGGATATTTCATGTTCGATTTTGATATAGTAAGATTTTCCTCTTGAGAGTTTAAGATATTGTTCTACTACAGATTCCGTGACTTCGATATCCAAATTTTGGCTCGAACCATTTATGAAAACATCATAAGTTGTCTCAGAATAATTGTCGTGCTTCTCGAAGACTGTTACTGTGGTAGTGACGCCAAGATCTATCGCGAGTCCGGCGCCCATGGAACCTTTATAAAGGTAAGAGCACCTCTCCTTGCCTTCGTTTCTGAGTCTGTTATTATATTTTGTCAAACCGGAGACTTTGGAAAGGAACCCAGTAATATGGCCTGGGCAATAGGCCTTGGCTGTAGAAACAACTGAGGCTGTAGCCACCGTCATAACTAGAAATTTATACATGCCATGAAATATAAAAATAATGTTTAATT
>DASTUU010000039.1:0-10129 GCA_035759485.1 Nitrososphaeraceae archaeon | reverse complement strand
GTGGCATCCAGAATGAAGGAGCACAAGATTGGAAGCATCATAATTATGGAAAATGAAAAACCTCTTGGTATCGTTACCGACTGGGATATCGTTTCAAACGCGGTAACAAAGGACGTCAAACCTAGCATGTTAAAAGCCTCTGATGTTATGCAACAGTTGCATACTATAGAAGGAGAAGAAGGAGTAACAGAAGCTGCTCGAATGCTCAGACAACACAATATTAAGCGTCTAGGAGTAGTCTATAAGAGCAAACTTGTTGGGATAATATCGGCATCAGATGTTATCTCAGTTACACCAGATTTGGTAGATGTTATTTCGGAGAAGGCCTCTCTTCTAAGAGGTGAAATAGGTAGAGAAGCAGGCAATATTTCTGGCTATTGCGACGAATGTGGTGAATGGTCTGATCTTTTACAATATGAAGGAGGCAGTTTCACGTGTGAGGAGTGCAGAGCCGAAGCACAAGTTTAAGTCTTATTCGCCAGCATTTTTGGTAGATGCTATGTTGGGGGACATTGCCCGAAAACTAAGGATCTTCGGGTACGATACACTATACGTTAAAGATACCTCAGATAAAAGTATTTTAGAAATTGCGTCCCGGGAAAAGAGGATACTGCTAACTCGTGACAAAGAATTGTTTAAAAGAGTAGTGAAGACAGGCATAGAAGGTGTTCTTCTAGAGCAATATAATGAGATAGATAATATTGCCTATACTCTATCAAAATATAGGGTACCTTATTTATCATTCAATACTGGAATTGCTAGGTGTCCTTGCTGCAACGGATTTTTATCATTCAAGGAAGCCGCAGAATTAAATGGAGCTTTACCAAAGAAGATTATAAAGAATCACAGTGTGTTTTTTCAGTGTCTGAATTGTGGTAAAATATATTGGGAAGGAAAGCATGTGAGTCGTCTCAGATTGCTGGTAAAAAAAATTAACAATAAAATCCAAAAATTCGAAAAGGAATCCGCTAATGAATGATTCATGTGCCATATTCCTCAACAAAAGGTTAAAATCCCTACATAGTAGCAAAACAATACTATCGCAAAATGCACCGAACTCCGACGTTAGATAGAACTGTAGATAAGGTTCTGACACAGAAGCTAGAAGAATTTATAGTTCAGATTGATTCTGCCTATCAACAAGCCTTGTCAAACCTCGAATCCTCAAAAAGTAGTCTCAGATCAGAATATGAAGGAATTTTACAAACCTCAAAGAAACAATCAGAAAATCTGAAAAGACAAATTCTAGGCTCAAAACGCCTTGAATCCAGGAATCAAGAGCTCCTACTAATTGAAAGGGCTGTTAATGATTACTTCGAAAAGGCAAAAGAAAGGTTATGTGAGTTGCCAAGAGACAAAGAGTATAGAAGCATGATAAATAAAATGATCGAAGACTGCATTTCTGCCATAGGCTCAGAGGAAGTTATTATCGAGTCAAATGAAAAAGATTCAAAAATAGTTTCTGAACTCATGGGAAAAAAATCTGGGCAGGTGAAGATGTCCCTCTCAGAGAAGCCTGTTAATACTCTGGGTGGACTGAGAGCAAGATCTGCAGACGGTTCATTGACATATGATAGCACTCTTGAACTACGCATGGAAAGGCTCAAACCTTTAATAAGGAAGGAAATAGTCCAAAGATTGAGAGGAGATAGATGAGCAGTGGTAGCCAAAGGTAAAATTGTCTGGGTTAGCGGTCCTGCTGTAAAGGCTGATGGTATGTCAGAGATCAAGATGTATGAAACAGTGGAAGTAGGAGATATGAAATTGATCGGGGAAGTAATCCGATGCACAGGTGATGTAGCATTTATCCAAGTTTACGAATCAACCTCTGGACTGAAGCCTGGCGAGCCAGTAAAAGGCACAGGGCAGCCTTTGTCTGTATTATTAGGTCCTGGAGTTATTGGTAAAATTTATGATGGTATTCAGAGGCCCCTTGACGAGATAGCCCAAAAGTCGGGATCTTTTATTGGAAGGGGCGTTGTGACCACACCTGTAGATTTAAAAAAGAAGTACAAATTTACGCCAAAAGTAAAAGTTGGTGATGAAATTGGAGCAGGCTCGGTTCTTGGTTTTGTCGAAGAAACTCCACTTTTAACTCACAGCATTTTGGTTCCACCAAATCATCCTGGTGGCAGGATCGCTGAAGCAGCAAAAGAAACTGATTTGAATATAGATCAAGTAGTAGCGGTCTCAGAGAAAAATGGCAATAAGCTAGATTTAAAGATGTATCACAAATGGCCCGTCAGAAAACCTCGTCCTTATGCTGAAAGATACGATCCATCAGTTCCATTGATAACGGGCCAGCGAATTATTGACACTTATTTTCCTATAGCAAAAGGTGGAACCGGTGCCATCCCTGGGGGATTTGGAACAGGAAAAACAGTCACATTACACCAGATAGCAAAATGGGCTGACTCAAAGGTAGTAGTTTACATTGGCTGCGGCGAACGAGGCAATGAGATGACCGAGGTTCTAGTCGAATTTCCTCATCTAATCGATCCTAGGTCAGGAAGACCTCTAATGGAGCGAACAGTTCTTGTAGCTAATACAAGCAATATGCCTGTAGCTGCCAGGGAAGCCTCAATCTATACAGGGGTCACAATAGCAGAATATTATAGGGATATGGGCTTCGACGTCGTCCTCGTGGCAGATTCTACCAGTAGGTGGGCTGAGGCTCTAAGGGAAATGTCTGGTCGTCTTGAGGAGATGCCAGCTGAGGAAGGATACCCATCTTATCTTGCATCTAGGCTTGCCGAATTCTATGAACGCGCAGGCCGTGTTAGAGCAATGGGCTCCCCAGAAAGGTCAGGCTCAGTAACTATTGTTGGAGCAGTTTCGCCCTCAGGTGCAGATTTCACCGAACCTGTTACCACACATACGATCCGATTCATCAAGACCTTTTGGGCTCTTGATACTAGGCTTGCTTATTCTAGGCATTATCCATCTATAAACTGGATGCAGTCTTACTCAGGATATCTAGAAGACGTAGCAAAATGGTGGAAGGAAAATGTTAGCGCAGAATGGTATAATCTGAGGGCTGAATCATATCACATTCTTCAGAGAGAGGACACATTGAAAGAAATTGTTAGACTCTTGGGTCCTGAGGCTCTACCCGACGAAGAAAAGTTAGTTCTCGAAGTAGCACGAATGATCAAAATTGGGATCCTGCAGCAGAATTCCTTCGACAAGGTAGACACCTACTGTAGTCCTCAAAAGCAGCTAAAACAAGTGAGGTTAATGGTACAATTTTATAAGAGTGCACAAATGGCCTTAAAGGAGGGAATATCCTTGGTTGATATTCGAGCAATGCCAATTATAACCTCTCTTCTAAAGGCCAAGTTTGAGATTACAGATGAGGAGGTTTCGAAGCTGGATAATTTGGAAAAGGAGATGGCCGAACAATTCAGCAAACTGGGTCAACGTGAGGAGGTAGAAGTAGTTGTCTGAGGCGGTTGCAGGTATCGAATATACCAAAGTGGCTGAGATCAAGGGACCACTTATTATTATAGATGGCATAACAAGAGCCTCCTTTGATGAGCTAGTAGAAATTGAAACTCCAGATAAGGAAAGACGGCTGGGTAGAGTATTGGAAGTAGGTTATGGTAAGGCAGTAGTTCAGGTGTTTGAGGGGACTACTAGCCTTGCAATTAGTGGAACAAGAGCAAAATTCCTCGGGAAAACTATGCAATTACCAGTTTCACAGGAGCTTCTTGGTCGGGTATTTGATGGACTGGGACGGCCCAATGATGGGTTACCCGAGCCCGTTGCGGACAAATTTATTGATGTAAATGGAGAACCTATGAATCCGGAGAGAAGAGAATATCCTACATCTTTCATACAGACCGGAGTATCAGTAATTGATGGCATGTTAACTCTAGTTAGAGGCCAGAAGCTCCCCATTTTCTCGGGCTCTGGAATGCCCCATAATATCCTAGCAGCACAGATTGCAAGACAGGCAGCGGTGGTAGGTACTAAGGAGGACTTTGCAGTCGTCTTCGCCGCAATAGGAGTCCAGTATTCTGATGCCCAATATTTTAAGCGCAGTTTAGAAGAATCAGGCGCTTTGAGACGCAGTGTTTTATTTTTAAATCTCGCCGATGATCCAGCTATTGAGAGAATTATAACACCTAGGGTAGCATTGACAGTGGCGGAGTATCTGGCCTTTGAATTAGGAATGCACGTGTTAGCAATTTTAACTGATATGACAAACTACGCCGAAGCATTAAGAGAAATTAGTGCGGCTCGGGAAGAAGTCCCTGGACGAAAAGGGTATCCTGGTTATTTGTATACAGATCTTGCGAATAATTATGAACGGGCTGGTAGAGTAAAAGGAAAGAGTGGAAGCGTTACGCAGGTACCAATTTTGTCAATGCCAGCCGACGACATCACTCACCCTATTCCGGATTTGACTGGTTATATAACGGAAGGACAAATAGTCTTAGGGCGTGATTTATTTCGAAAAGGTATCTATCCCCCAGTTAACGTGCTCATGTCACTTTCAAGACTTATGAAGGATGGCGTAGGCGAAGGAAAAACCAGAGCTGACCATATGGAAGTTGGGAACCAGTTATACGATGCTTATTCTCGGGCTCAAGAAGTAAGAGCACTTGCGGAGATTGTTGGTAAAGCAGGACTAACCGGCGTTGATCTCAAATATATGGATGCTGGCGACATGTTTGAAGACTATTTCTTAAGACAGAGTAACGACGAAAACAGAACATTAGAAGAGACCCTTAGTAGAGCGTGGGAAGTGTTATCCTCGCTCCCAGAGGGTGAGCTGACCAAGATTAAGGAAAAGAACGTAAGACAATATTATAAGGGAAACAAGTAATAGCCTCATGTCGTTTGGAAGAAAAGTTGTAGCCACAAAAATTGAGCTGATAAAAATTCGTCGCTCTATCCAGGTTGCAAGGATGGTACATAAAATCCTTGACGACAAAAGAGAAGTCTTGCTCAAAAAAATAGATGAGATGATTGAAGAAGCAAACAAGGCCCGAGGTGATATATGGTCCCCATTAGGAGAAATCTATACTTCTGTATATAATGCGTACATGTCATTAGGAACAACAACCTTGGAGTCGGTAGCTGACTCTACGCCTAGTATTATGGAGGTCGATGTTAATGTGAGGAGGGTTGTAGATGTAAAAATTCCCACTCTTGAGGTCAAAAGTAAAAAAGGTGGTCAAGATTTGTCATACGGCTTCGTAGAAACTAATGCCTCCGTCGACAAGGCAGCTAGGCTCATAAAAAATATGCTTCCGAAAGTCTGTAAAGCAGCTGAATATGAAAATGCTATTTTCAGCTTAGCAAAGGAACTCCAAAGAACTCAGAAACTACTCAATGCCTTAGAATATGTTATTATTCCGCAATACGATAGTGCAATATCCTTCATTCGCGCGACTCTCGAGGAAAGAGAGCGGGAAGAATTTGTTAGACTGAAGAAAGTAAAAGTTGTTCTCGATAAGAAAAAGATAGTAGAATAAAACCTTCGAAATATTCCCAAATCTCTTTACGCTTTAGAAATAACTAGGGTGAATAACTTGTCAGAAACAAACGCATATCCTAAGGTGTTTAATAACAAGGTTCAAAATAAGGTATGAAATGGATAATAATTGTATCGGCTATTCGTATTATAGCTCCAGTCTGTGTATGTTAGAGCTTACTTCAAGCTTTAGATATAGTCAAAAACTAGTAATCCGCAGTTATCATTAAATATGGCATTTTGTCTCGAAAGTTTATGAAAACCGAACGAAACCAAATCTCTGCCGGCACTCCCTTTGCAGTTATTATAGCTAGCTTAATTTCCACTGGAATATTCTTGGCATTTGGCCAGTCCACACTTCCAGTTCCCGCATTTGCTCAGGAAGGGACTGCAGGTTCAGATGCCGCCGCTTCATCAAAGCTTATAGGTGCTGGAATGGCATTTGGTTTAGCAGCATTAGGAGCAGGCATTGGTTTAGGTTTTGTAGGGGCTGCAGGGCTTGCCGCGATAAGTGATAATCCAAAAATGCAGTCAAGGGTGTTCATTATTGTAGGTATGGTTGAGTCAATAGCCATCTATGGTATTGTCATGATGTTTATCATCCTGGGTCAGCAATAGTAACTAGTACGTAATAGAAAACTCCCTATCCACAATTGTATTTCTTTTAGCTCATTAGGCTGAAATTCATTATGCAAAGATGGCAAAGGTACTAACCATTGCAAGTACAAAACCCGCAAGTCTATTCTTGGGGAATGCAATCTTCTTTTGTATTCTTTCACAAAATCGCGAAACTTCCATATTCTTGCCCTTTCTTCTTCTATACCTTGAATAACTTGGCATAATAAGTCTTCCAGTCTGGCGGTTTCTTGAAGGATTTTCCTAGGTTGAGGCGTAACTCCATTATTCCTTTCAATCTTTGATGTTCTTCACCCTTGTTACTCAATGTAAGTTCAAAAAAGATTTGTATTACTTGAGTTCCCATACATTACACCCCTGACAGGGGTGTCTGAATTCTGCATGCTCAGTGGCTGGGCATTGAGTCCATTAATGGGGCAAAGTGTTTGTAGGATAACCACGAGATGGATGAATGACAGCCTGGCTAGACTCTGCTGTCATCTATGAGTAATGTATTAAACAAAATATTAAGCGCAAGATTTTAAAGGCATTGAAGATAGAATGAGCAATGTTAATGGGACAAGCGAGATTAGTTAAAGCCTCTCTGGTTTTGCCGCGAACAGAAACCCAGCATGCTGTTAGCAATCTAGCAGAATTCGAGTGGTTTCATTCTTTTGAGAATAATTCTGAATTCTCCAATAGTTACTATGACGATCTCGTTCTGAGAGCACAGAGGTTATTTCAAGATATTGATGAGATTGTACGTACACTAGGAATACCCCTTGAAACTGGAGTAATGGCAACCATGTTCAAAGGAGCTCCCAAAGGTAAGACCAATTATGTCATTGACGAAATGCAGAATTTTATTGTTGAGTTGGAAGACAAAAGTAATCTTCTTTTGGAAGAGCCAAAAAGTAAGCTAAAGCAACAGGCAAAACTCTCAAAAGAACTTGAGGAATACAAGAATATTGAAGTTGCACTTCAAATGGCTGCGAATCTTGACATCAATATTTCTCTTTTCAAAAACCTAAAGTTATTTTTTGCTGCTATTTTTATTATCAATTCTTCTGATGAGTCTGAAATTCTAAAAAGCGTTGGAGATATTTTTGTTCATACGCGAAAACTTAATGAAAATAAGTCAGCGTTATTAATCTTCAGTTCGGCGGAGGATTCCGAACGAATAACAAAAATCCTTAGGAGCTTTGGTGTACATCCGCTAAGTATACCATCAAATATGCCGCAGAACCCCAGCACAGCCTATAAGGAGGCCCAAGCAAGGGTAAAGGAGTTGGAATCAAGGATAACGGAAGTAAACAAGAGTATAGATAATACCAGGCAATCGATATTGACAAAGGTACTTTCATTACATGAGGCTGCTAAGGCTGCAAAAGATATTTTAGAGACCACAAGAAAACCTCCTGGAACTAGGCATTTTGCAATTATTCAAGGATTTATTCCTGAAAGCATGCAAGGCAAGTTTAAGGATTTAACAAGAGAGTATGTGTCAGTAGTTGAGCAAGCAGATGACGCAAATGACAATAATACAGATGTTAGTAAAGAAAAGCTACCTTCTCTTCTAACAAGTAAACGATACATTCGCACATTTGAAGTAATAACGGAGACACAAGGATTGCCAAGATATGGAGAAACCGATCCAACATCTATTGTTGCATTTGTATGGCCTATTTTCTTTGGTCTAATGTTCGCAGACCTGGGCCATGGCTTATTGCTTTTTGGCCTCGGAATGCTGCTCAGGCACAGAGGAAATGGGTCAATACGGACCTGGGGAACCCTAATTGCAGCAAGTGGAGCTGCTGCTTCCATAGCTGGACTTGGAACAGGTGAATTATTCGGCTTTCATTTTGACCAAATTGCAATATTAAAACCATTGGCTGAAGCTCTGCCATTTATAGGATTACTCAGCGTGTCTGAACTTACATTTGAAGAGGTTACCAAAATACTGGAGATATCAATAGCAATTGGTGTAGTCCACCTCTTGATGGCTTTTTTCCTGAGACTTAGGTCCGATATGAAAGAGCGAAATAAGTTACTAATATGGACAAAGGATATTCCAACAATCCTGCAGTATCTGGCGGTGGTATCGATTATACTTGCAGCGATTGGATCAGGCTATGATATAATAGGAATGTTTGGTATAACTGGGGTAACCCATGACGAACCAGTGCCCTGGCTGACATTTCTTTTTGGAGACTGGGTGACTGTCGAACTCGTAGCAAAGGTAGCGCCTCTTGTGATAATAGGCACCGTCATAGTAATGATTATTGGTGGAATGAAAGAGGAAGAACATTTACGAAAGCATGGAAGAGATGAAGGCGGCGGAATGGTAGGGATAATCGTAGAGGTTATAATGGTAAGGATAATTGAAATGCTTTCCAATACTATTAGTTATTCCAGGCTCGGCATAATGTTGTTAGTTCATTCTGCCTTGTTGGTTACAGTTAATAATTCCTTTGAACATGGTGGCGGGTATGCTGTTCTCATTGGTGGTAATATAGGTATAATGATGATTGAAGGTCTGATTGTCTATATTCAGACTATCAGATTGCACCTGTATGAATGGTTTCCTAAATGGTATATCGGAGATGGCCAAGAGTTTAAGAAAATAATTCCAAAAATGCTTTACACTAACTTCATCTGGAAGGATAATGTAGTTTCAAAGCCTTCAATTATAACCAAAAAAAGAGAGGAACTCAAGCAAGTGGCTAAATAGTTATTGTATATCCATGCTATATAAGAAAATAGCCATTTCCTATTCACAATTATATTCATGGAGTTTCATTCAAAATCTTGTTAGAAAGGAGTCATTGTAAGTTATTCTGGTCTCACTAGATTCGCAATAATGGCATCTACAGGAACCCTTTGTTCCACACCTGATGTAATAGCGCATAGATTTCTAATTTCCACCATCAACAGCTTCAATGCAGATAGCATAATAGAAACACTAAACATTGTCCTAAATGAACTAATAATTCGTCTCAGGCCTACAGCCTCAAATCCCGACTCAAGCTGCATGATCGCATCTATGTCATTTTTCGCTGCTTGCGGAATTATCTCCTTATATACCGTCGAAGCGAGTTCTCCAATAGATTCAGAAATTTTTTCGTAATTTATCATCTTCTGAAGAGTCTCTCTCGTAACCTTCGGTGTAGTTGTCACAATCAAGTCATTGATTTCTACTGGATTAAGATTCCAGTATTTTCCTCTAAGAATCGCAAGAACGTTATAGGAATCTATGTCTGTCGAGACGACTCTCTTGATATCTTGCGATTGTGCTTCTGTAACCATAGCTCTATCTAAAGACTTGTAGAAAGCATGATCGAGGTAGGTATCGAACAATCGTAAGTCGCCTCTTTCCTTATAGGCCGTTGCAGCTTTTGCGGCATCTTCTGCAAATTCGCTTCCAGCTAATGCAGACACAGCTTCGTCAAGATCTTTAGCCACAAGAGCCTTCACCACTAGATCGCGCCTCCCTACTAGCTCTTCAGCTCGTAGGTTTATTCGAGGAAGTAGTTCTTCGTATGATTTGTTAAGTGCTTTACCTTTTAAAACTAGTTTCAAGTTCCATGTGATATATTTTACAAAGTATGCGTTCAAGATCCCACCTCCTCCGGCGATGTTGACTATTTTTGCATGTATATTTACAAGGTATTCCCTTAGTGCCGTTTCTACCTTTTCTGCTGTGTAAGGTTTGGTAAGTTTTGCAAAAGCATCTAGATAAATCGTGTTTTTCATCCTGGTTACCAATTCTTCTAAGTCACGTGATTCAGCTAAGTTTTGAAGTTCATTCTTGGTGAGCATTCGTCCTCGTAACCCGTGAGAGAGAACAGTGCCAAAGATTTTGCTCGGCATACTTACCTTACTCATGGGGTAGTGGTAGATTCAGCTGGATTTTAATTGTATTGCTAACAAAAAGTATGGCATATGCTATTATTATTTTGGGCGGAAACTATAGGCGATAAGACGATAGGCGAAAAAGCTTGGTCTACGTAGTTTTAACATAAACGCCGTTTT
>DASTUU010000038.1:0-1187 GCA_035759485.1 Nitrososphaeraceae archaeon | reverse complement strand
ATTGATATAACCGATAATGAACAAACTATCATAAGTGTCTTCAGCTCTTACAACTGGTCTTGTTTTGTGTTTAACAGGATTAATTACTGTCCTAATTGCTCTTTTTTTGGTTCCTCTAATTGCTAATCAACTGTGTTATTTGCAGCCAACGGTAGGATTACTACTCTCAGAGGATCTTACAAGAGGAGGAGAAGAATGTAGTGGAGTGTTTACGACTGGTTTTCTCGCTATATTCTCTGTCCCTGGAACATTATTGCTCTTAGTAGGATCCTTTGTTGTAGTTATGGCAACTACTAATAGGATTGCTTACAGAAGATCTGGATATAGAATTAAAAATGACTGGGGCAAGAGGCCAGTCGATGATAAGTCAACATACATAGATAAGTAACAGACCGTAAACCTACACGGACCAACTTGGTGGGTAAGGTATACCGTAACGAAAGACGCCGCCGAATTTGGTTCTTCATGCTTAGATTCTATTTGTATAAGCCAGCTCTATAGCTCTTTTAGTTCTATGATATAAGATAAAACCCCGCGGTCAATTAGTATGCCACTTTTTAGTGGTATGTAAATGCTAGTCTGAGCATTTGGCTTGATTATTTCACTTTTATAGGTATTTATACTGTCTCGCTTGTCAAATATGTTGCCGGTAATGCTGTGGCCTTTCTCGGAAACATAGAGTAAGATTTCAAATCTTTTATCATCTATTCCTCTGTTCATCAACTCCATCTTTACTCCTATCATTTGGTTTTTTTGCGCGTATTCCGGCTCCATTTTAGTTATAATAATCATAGTGGCTCTTCGACCTAGGAATATATTCTGATATGGAGTAATATAGTCTTCGAGTCATGACTCATGTGATTTAATCAAGAGTAATTTCGTTTTATTTTTCTTCGATAAGATCCGGTTCCTGCTGAGCTACGGCTACAATATCGCTGAGCGAAAGTTACCTTGGTCAGAATCAAAAAATAACTATTCAGTTTAGACGCTTGGATCATCAGATTTTTTTTTTCGCTTCAACTTGAATATTATGATTATTGCAATACCCCATAGTACTAGAGCAGGGACTGCAGCGTGAAGGAACCATGCAATCCCTCCTGCTGATGCAAAAATCATGCCTAGAATTCCAATAGCTTGTTTTTGTCTGACCAAACCAAAGAAACCGTGTTGTGCTCGTCGTAATATAT
>DASTUU010000037.1:0-9278 GCA_035759485.1 Nitrososphaeraceae archaeon | reverse complement strand
AATAGTATATACTTTATCGTCTTTTAATGTCCATACCTGCATTGTCTTTAGTCCAATATTGGTAAATACTACTTCATGAGCAGGCAAATTTCCCAGAGTAGTTGCGTTTGATTCTAAAATTTGGCCCTCAATAGAGTTGATTTGTGTATTTGTATATTGTTCCAATGTCATATTCTGCAAGGGAAGAGCCTTAACTTGTATCCTGATATCCTTTGTTCCTGATGTGTCAGCTAAAGGATAGAAATCAATATCTGCAGAGGCTCCTAGAAAAGATAGATCCAACCTTCCCCAATCTGAAGGATATTGAAGTCTTATTCCAAATTTAGGATTGTCATAAGTTGTAAAATCTGTTTGTACTATGGCAATCTGTATACCTGTAACAGAGCTTAGAAATAACAAAATAATCAGGGTTAACAAACTAGCTAGAAGAACTTTTCCCAATTTTCAGGATCGGAGTATAAACGCTCTATGACTATCTTAATCTTTCCTATGCAAGGTATTGAAGTAACGAGAAGATAAAAGTCAATTCCCAGAAGAACTAAAGAGATTCATGAGCAGATCTTGAACACCAAATTATTTGTCATATAATTTCGCATGATTATTGTGATCATGAACGTTGTGATCATAGACGAATTACATGTGTATGAGTATTGTCTTTGAATTACATGTCTCTAGACATCTTGCGAGCAGCTCTAACGTGTGAGTTTCTAATATTGTTATCCGTTTCAGGTTCAGATGATCTTCGTGAGGGTTCTAGCCTTGGCTCTTCTCCTAGCTGCCCACTAGTAGCGTCATTTAAAGCCTGATCACGCTTTAGTGGATTTTTCCTTTCAGTACTCATAACTTAGTATATGCCACATTGTTAATATCTCTTCTGAAACAATAGGCGAGGCAAGCATCTTATATTATAATAAGAGTTACAATATCTAATTTTTCTTAATAGTATTAGTTAGCTCAGTTCCTCAACAGTGGTTCTAATCTCTGCTTTTGCTTTCATCATAAGCGTTTTAAGTCAGGTTGCCGGTAGCCAAAACCTACTGTTTAACATCAGGATTTCATACAACTTAATCTAGATTGAAACGATTCATAATGTCCCGACAACAATTTAGACTCCTAAAATAAGTTGGATTTGAGTTTCCAATTTACTTGCAGCTATCTTGATAAAATCTCTTAATTTACTGTCTTCTATTTTCAGTTGCTTGTTATGTTCTAAAAGTTGTTTATTTTCTCGTAATAAATTATTAATAGTCGATTTGAAGATATTAATGTCTCGATCACGATTATTTGTCTCTGTTATTTGAATGTATATATGTCGCAATTGGCTGCAGCACTATATATCCATGAAGGTGTTCACCAGGCGTTAACTATAATGATGTATCAATTCACACGACTTAACCTATAGTCACGACTTGAGTTAGTAATTAGTATTAACTAACTAACTTGCTCATACAAAATACGTGTCGTTATTTGTATAATGTATTATTTACGGGATCGTTGTAGATGCCGGTTATTTTTCGTTATAAGCTCCCAGGTACTCTTCATAGAGTGTCTGCTTCACAGCATCTGTCAAATCACTAGCTTCTCCTCTGTTGTTTATTCCATTTTTCTGCAATGTGCTGATACCAAGAGAATCAAGTTCATTCAGCCACCAACCGTATCGTTCAGGATGCTCTCTTTTAGCCATACATATAGATCACATCACGACTATTTAACACCGCAGACTTGTGATGAAATGCTTATCAAAATCAATAGGAGTGATGTTCCTGTTTGTGTTTCCTCAGTTTCCTTCGGCCGTTGAACATCATCCCACACTGATCACATCTCATATTAGACGTACAGTTAGTTGTTCTAAATCGTATTTATGGAGGTCACATTATCGCAAGATATTAAGGAAGACAGAGAAAAAGATAAACAAGAAGACATTAGAGAGCAAGAAACCATCAATGGAGTATTCTAATTATTATTCATCCTAAGTTCAGTGTGTTCTCCAGCACCGCATAATGGGCAGTCCTTGTTCCTCCGTATATTAAGATCAAAGGCAACACCGCACCTCCTACAAACCTGCATATCTTGGGTCAAGATAGCTGTACTTTAATCATCTGGTATGTTATAACAGTTAGCTGGTAGGAGCATTAATCGTAGCGGCTTTTATTGTGATTTAGCGAGCGTTTTCCTTCTAATCTTGAGTCCCGGCATTTGTGAAGACATAAGCCATGCCTTCAGCAAGTTCATTCTTATGTTTCCATTATTTTCCTAGCCTTCTTCTTTTAGTTCGATATACATCCTCCTCCGATATTGACTATGATCATAATCAGGATATAGTTTATTTTCAATTTTCAATTTCAGGGATGAGTTTGAGCTTGCATTCGGTAGAGCGACTCATTATTCTTCTCCTACTAGGACTATATTTCTTAGTCTTAGGTTCCCAAACAGTATTACTAACATCAAATCCTAACTTTCTCCGACTATTCCCGTACTGTGAATATTTTGAAAACTATTCTAGCTCATATTTTTCGGCGTATAGCCACAATAATCATTAATCCCCCAAAACATTAGATTTACTTTCTTGATGTCATGCTGCTATTGCCTATTGCATCCATTATTATTTGTGTAGCTCGGGTACCAAGATTTGTTATGCAATAGTTCTCGTTTCTCAATTTTGAGTCCAATTTATTTTCTCTGATTAACTTTGACACTCGGTTTACTCCAGCTAGGTAATTCATTACTGACTTCCAAGTGACTATAATCGAACACTCATCACAAACACTGTTTTTAGCATTTGTTGCATATATCGCATTACAAAAAACGCATTTGTTATATACCATTGATTTACCCGTTCGTGCGGCGTTAATACCAAAATGAAGTTTATTAAAACATGTTAAGCACAAGTGCTGGTTATTAGATTCTGTGCACATGTGATATTGTTCATTCTTATTACATAATTCGCACATTGGACTTGTCATCTAAACTATAATGAGAAATATCGTATTTAGATTTAGCCATACAGTCAGGGGGCTTCAAATCATTTAATTTATCGTAATTCCGTAACTTTATCGGCTATTTCGCTTGGTTTGATTCTTTTTTCACGCTGCGTCTAGCAATTTCTCTGTCAAGCTCTTCCTGTTTTATTTGCTCGCCTCTTCGACCCGGTGTTTTTAATTCCTGCTGATTTACTCTCCTTTTTTCATCATTCAACTCGTCGTTCCCCCGGTAGGAGTTGCTGTCTTGTTGTTTTTTCTTTCGCAATTCCTGAGCATACCTCTCCCTAAAAAATGCCTCTTCCTTTGTGTCACCATTTGACATATTATTTCTAATTGTTTTGTTACGTTCTCCATGTAAAAACTTTGCATTTGCAAAAGATCTCGTTATGGCGAATTGAATTTTTATACTATTACAAATCAGTATAAATGTGGCTGAGAGAGATGAACACATTATAAAGTGTAGTATCTGCGGTAGAGGATTGATTGTGAAGGATACTGTAAATAATATAGTGGCTTTCCTAAGCCACTTGAGAATAGATCATAGTATTACATATATTCCTCAACGGATGACTGAGGAACAGACTAAAAGCAAAAGAGAGCAGAATCAATTGCACAAGTCTAGTGAGTAGCCTTTTTATGAGCATATCAAGTGCTAATAGTATGATACATGTCTATATGTGATTGTGAGTATCTTAGATCCGTTATCTTTTCTGGGTATTTGACCAAATGTGACACTGTAATTATGTCATGATTAAAGACGAATACCTGAAGTGCTAATAGTATGATACATGCCACATGTTTTATGTCATAAGCATCATATGTTAATACCATCCTGCATTTAGCACAGAATTTCGAATCGGACTTGTTAGGTTCTGAGCAGTTACACAGCTAGGCTTCAATGACATATTTCTAGTCGGGCATGATTTGGATGCATTCGTATCATATTCGTATTCTGCTGCTCATCCCAATGAAGGTTTCACGGTTGGTTATTCTTGATGTTCCTATTGCAGGAACAGGTCCTGAGTTAAATTTAACACATTTATGGCATATCCCATTTCACATGGTACGGGATATACCAGAAACACTCGTTGAAGGAAAAGAAAGAGAATACCTTACTTGGTTCTATAGAAACTATGCATATAATCCTGCCGCAATCACAGAAGATGACATAGACTAATATGTCAGTCATTATTCTGCTCCTGGCGGAATGCGTGCTGGCTTTGAGTACTATAGAGCTATACCCCTAGGTGTGGAACAGATTAAAGAATACTCCAAGGTTAAACTTCCGATGCCTGTTTTAGCTCTTGGTGTCAAAGTTTTGAGGAATACTGTATGTCTAGTGAGATTAACGCTAATGACTATTCTAGCAAAATGAAATACAGAGATCACGTCAAAACCGCTAGAGGGTTAAACAGAATGTTTAACGATAAGGAACTCAGCTTTCTGCCAACAACATCCTCTATAAACGACGATTTAGACGATCTAAAAATGGTAGAACTGGATAACATTTCTGAAAGGGACAAATTAGATGATCTCGGATTATGTCCCATATGATAGGGTATTAGGTCAATATGGATATGACGTCGAGGAAGGGGAGTGGAATGTAAGAGTTTCCAAACCCGGAATGATAAACAGATGGATGGAATAAAATCTGATATACAAAAAGCCGGAGAGGCTGCTGACGAGTATAACGATTACCTTGAATATCTATCGGAGAGATATGGCAGAGATGTTGATAATATAGGTAAACATGTGTTTGTCTCACCTCTGAGGAAAAAAGTACACTTTATATAATTTGTTCCTATTCCGTGGTCTTATGAAAAGAGAAAAGCATCATGCATCGATCAGAAGTATAGCTTACGGAATACTGCTCTTTCGGCGGCAAGAAGGAGAGAAACAATGACTGACCACAAGATCGGAACACGTGAAGAGTGGCTTGCGGCCCGGCTGGAGCTGCTCAAAGCCGAGAAGGCGCTGACGCGGCGTAGCGACGAACTGGCGCAATGGCGGCAGAGGCTGCCGTGGGTTCGAATTGACAAGGAGTACCGTTTCGAGACCGACGAGGGCATGGCGTCTCTCGCCGATCTGTTCAGAGGACGCTCGCAGCTCCTCATCTATCACTTCATGTTCGGCCCCGAGTACACAGGCGGCTGCCCGGCATGTTCTGCGATCGCGGACGGCTTTAACGGCTTCGCCGTGCACCTTGAGCACCACGACGTCGGGATGATCGCGGTCTCACGCGCCCCAATCGCCGCGCTCCAGGCCTACAAGCTCCGCATGGGCTGGACGTTCACGTGGGCCTCGTCGCTGAACAGCGATTTCAACTACGACTTCAACACCTCGTTCACCGAGGAGCAGCAGCGCTCCGGCAGCATCGGCTACAACTACAGCACGCTCGGCACGACACCCGACTCGGAGGCCGGCTCAGAGGACCGTCAAGACCAGATTCGAGCGCGCCTCGACTTTTCAGGCGAGTTCGCGGCCATGACCGGCACCGACATCCCCACCTACACTCGCGAGGCGCCGGGCATGAGCGCGTTCGCACTCTCCGACGGCGTCATCTACCACACCTACTCCACCTACGCGCGCGGCCTCGACGTGCTCTGGGGAATGTACCAGTGGCTCGACCGGGCGCCGAATGGGCGGAACGAAACGGGGCCGTGGTTTCGGCGGCACGACGAGTACACACGAGATTCTCGATAGCGGTCGCCAAGCAGAACGAATGATTTGGAAACTATGAAGCGCCACCATATCTGTATTGGTTGCGAGCATGAATATCGCTAAGACTGTCTTGATCGTTATTTCTGCGCTCATGGTAAGAACTGCCAAGGCAATCCGTCAAAATGAGCAGGCCGGGGGTTATGCACAGAAATGCAATCTGCAACAATTGCAAATGGCGAGATGATGATATTCTTCTATCACCATGTCCGTCTGACATCATATCAAAACTTCCAACGATGATTAGTTTTTTTGGCTCTGGAAATAGTAACTTACTTCCTCGTCTTCTGATTCTAGGAATAATAGCTTGTAGCGCGGCATGATATTTGAGCAACTATTAGAATTAGTTGAAGAGGAAAACTAGTAAGGAAGATAAGGTCAACCGAAATTGTTTGCAACGTAGGGAAGGATAATACTAACTATCTCCCGCTACAATTTCAACTCTCTTACCTTTAACTATAAATTTTATTGTAGCTTCCTAATATATCTATTACAGGCTTGGGTAATGAGCTTTGATAACCCCTTTTTTCAACATAATTAATGCTCTACAGTTATCTATTAGAATAAAAACAATAGAAAATTTCAGAATGTAATAAGGCATTATCTTTCAATTCACCAAAATTTTCCTCATGTTCTAACATAGACCTCAATGGGGCCAGTGATTTGTGAACCATTTTTGACACTAATTTAGGTCCCATATTCAACTCAACCCATTATGAAGAGTATAGTAAGGTAATCGTTGGTCCGGGTTCGGTGGATTCAATACACTAGTGTATGTAATCCACTCCTATGATATCAGACTAATAATCTAGTGGTTGATGCATAAAGAGGGGATAAAATTTATTGCAGAATCACCAACTTGCCGCTGAGTTTATTATCATATCTAATTAAATATAATACATCATGCAATTTGGCTTACAACACCCTAATTTCAGTTTCGATTATGATGGTCAAAGTAATAATGCTGATACCTCTCAAATTGCTGATTCCTTAAAGAACCTTATTACGAAGGCAGAAAACAGTGGCTTTGATTCATTCTGGGTGATGGATCATTTTCATCAAATTCAATTTGTCGGAAGACCGGAAGAACCCATGCTTGAAGGCTGGACTGTAATATCTATGCTTGCAGCAATAACCACAAAAATAAAACTGGGAACGCTTGTAACTGGTGTAATATACAGATATCCATCAGTTTTAGCAAAAGTGGCTGCTACGCTAGATGTACTAAGTAAAGGAAGATTGTTCATGGGAATAGGTGCTGGATGGAATGAACAAGAATCCTTAGCATATGGTATTAGTTTTCCCTCTAACCAAGAAAGAATGCTTAGGCTAGAAGAGGCAATACAAGTCATACGTAAAATGTGGACTGAAGAGCCTTATGCTTCCTTCAATGGAAAGTACTATCAAATTCGTAATGCATATTGCAATCCTAAACCAATACAGAAGCCATCGCCACCCATATTAATTGGAGGAAGTGGTGAAAGAAAAACTCTCAAAATTGTAGCAAAGTATGCTGATGCATGTAATCTATTTGGATCTCCAGAAACAATAAGAAAGAAACTGGATATTTTAAAAGAGCATTGTAAAAGTGTAGGTAGAGATTATAATTCAATTTTAAAGACCAAACTTAGTGCTATCATAGTAGATGACAATAATGACATGGCAAAGAATAGAGTACGAAAGACTCTTAGAGGAATACCCGAAGAACAAATTAAAGAGTTTGTGATTTATGGAACACCAGAAGATGTATCAAGACAAATAGAAATACTTGAACAAGTTGGTATCCAGTATCTTATAGTTGATTTAGAGCCATACAGAGAACTTGAAGCATTAGATATATTTGCAAATAAGGTTATAAATAAAATGTCTTGACTCCATCACTAGAAGATAAGTAAATAAGTTATGACATTAGTACTCGCCTCACGCTGTGTGGATGGTGAGTGATTGCAGGTAGAGCAATCACAGACTTGAGAACTCTTGAGATTAAGTATGATAACAAGTTATTATCTGGAGTAATCCGCAACGTCATTTTTGGATACGCTGGTTCCGAAGATATCTATCAGATCTTTGTCGGGTATGTAGTAGGCGATTTGGTAATTCTAAGAGATGACCAAGAACACTATACATATCAAAACACGATGCAGAAATTTTGTATGATAATGAATCTGCTAAGGAGGATCCGTGAAGACTAAAATCAAGTGAAGACTAAAATCAAGTATTAAGAGATAAGGTGCACATACAACACTTATGACTCTGTAGCACGATTTTGTTGCACTTCAGCTGATCTTTCAGAAAGTTCTTCTTTAGAAACTGTTGTAAACGAAGGTTCTTCTTCGGACAATGTTTTAACCTTGGGGGGTTTTGTTTCTGATTTCACGTTTCCTTTATCATCTTCCAATGGAACTTTAAGTTCTGTTTCTACTTGCACATCCCCTTCTGGTGTAGGAACAGTAGTAACCGAATCAAAATCAGTTGTTTTTGCAGTATTCGATGTTGATGAAGACCCTTTATCCTTACTCTTATAGTCTTCTAGGTTAGACCTTTCCTCTGGATTCATACTAGGTGTTACATCATTTCCTTCTGCTTCATCTTCTAACATATGATAGTAATACTGTATTACATTGTTTTTTATGGTTAGTATTAAGGATAAACAATATGAGGGTCGAACAAGTTCGACGGGGATAAAGTGCGATCAGTGTGGAGTTACATTCACTACACAGCAATATCCTGTGGGTTTTGAAACTGCTCAAGACCTCGCCACATCTATTATTATTATTTATCAATTGGATATGGTTTCAATTTTAGACACCAAGTCCCATATCGATTGGTGTCTGTTCTCTGGACTTAGGTCAACCATCTTTAGAATACATTGATCCAATTGTGGTGATACTAATGGATTATATTTTGAAGGAGGTTCTACTGTCTTTCTGCTCATATGAGGTTTATTTGGATCATATGGTGGTGGTCGTCTTCTAGTCAACATCTCATAGAAAATGATTCCTAGAGAAAAAATGTCAGCTCTTCCGTCATTTAATTTATCATTATCATCCACTGTTGCAAACCATTGTTCTGGAGAACAGTAATCAGGAGTACCACCTATGTTTCCTTCGCTTACCACAGCAGTTAGTTCTAATGATTTTCTATCGATATCTGTTGTGATAGTTGAAGTAACAGTAGAAGCAGAAGTAGAAATAGGAGCAGCAGAACTATTATCATCTTTGGCTGCAAAAGGGTCTTCAGTCTTAACGAGGCCCCAATCAGCAATTTTAACTGCTGATCTCGTGGCGTCTGTGAACATGATATTACTTGGCTTCAAGTCTCTATGATATACATTGGAGCTGTGTACGAGAGCCAAAGCATTACAGATAGACAGGATTATAGTCTTAATAGTCCATCTTATGTCAAAATAATATTTTTCGTCACTGTCGAATTTTTCAACCATATATTCCTTAAGAGAGTTTCCACCTAGGTATTCCATTATATAATATGGTGCAAACTTTGGAGGATCTCCTCCAACATTCCAATAGAATATCTTGACAATATTTGGATGTTCTAATTCTGATAGTATTTTAACCTCCC
>DASTUU010000036.1:0-3252 GCA_035759485.1 Nitrososphaeraceae archaeon | reverse complement strand
TTCAGGATGAGCCAATATAACTATGAGGACAATTACAAATGGAGGCGCTACAAGCAATTTGCAAGTCTCTTTGTCGTTCATGTAAACGCCTATAGCACCTTGGATAATAATAGTTATCCTTTTTTGGATTTCTAAACTGTTTCCAACGTTTATTTCATGTTGTTTTGCAAAACCTGCATTTACATCCAGGGCATATTTTGCAGGCTCTTTTGAGGAATAAGAAGGACAAGGCCCCTCATGGATACAACTTGCGACATTCTTCAGCACATATTCTACATGCTTGTGCACGCTACTGACAATGGTCCATCTGTTTGTGTTTCTCCCACTCTTGAGCACTTGAATAGTAGATATCAGCACACGAGCTGCAAGTCTGTCATGCTCAACATCCATTGGCATAATCTATGGTATATACTAGCACACTTTCTATCTAGATGGATACATACCTCAATAGCTCCATCCATCTATCGGGACACATCCTACACATAATTTATGTGATAGATCTTAAGTGAAAGCTCACTGGTATCGGTTCTATCGTATTGTCTCTCCACCATCAACTACAATCGTCTGCCCATTTACAAACGATGCATAATCACTTGCAAGAATTAATGCCACACCAGCGACCTCCTCCGGCTTGCCTGCTCTTCCAAGTGGAATAGAAGAAACAATGTCTACTCTCTGCTCTGTTGTCAGTCTATCCCAATTTCTCTGTGTAGCAATAGTTCCAGGAGCAATGGCATTGCACCTTATTCCATATTTGCCAAACTCAGCTGCTATGTGCTTTGTAATTCCAAGGTTAGCAGCCTTGGCCACTGTGTATGGCGCACCTTTTATATATCCACTTATTGCAGGGGTAGAAGAAATGTTAATTATAACTCCTCGTCTTTTTTCAATCATGATAGGAAGAACCTCACGGCAGCATCTATAAGTTCCAATTGTATCTACATCAAGAACATTTTCCAAATCTTGGTCTCGTATTTGCTCAAAGCTTACATCCCATATCTCATCTTTAATCATATAGCCTGCGTTATTTACGAGTACATCAATTCGACCGTATTTTTGACGTACTCTAGCAATCATGTCTTTCACTTCGGCAGCCAATGTTACGTCAACCTTTAAACCCAGAGGGTTGGTTTGATATTCTCTAATAAGGTCGTCTTCTACACTTTGGGTCTCGTTTTTATCTCTTCCTGTAACAACCACATTTGCACCCTGATCAGAAAATAAATTCGCCATTGCTCTTCCATTTCCTTTAGTTGAACCTGTAATGACTGCAACCCTTTCATCTAGCAATTTCATTTCATCCTATCCATCCTTTGATTTAACAGTAAAAAGGATAAACAATTCTGACTATTTATGGTCGCTGCTTTAGTTGTCTTAAATCTCATTTGTATTTTCTAAATCTTGCATTATTAGCATTCATTTTATTTCGCGTTCTACTATCCTGTTCTTAAGTTCGTTCAGATTCGAAGCGTCAAAGACGTCTTGGTAGGCGACTTTCTTTTTTTCCTCCCGCTTCAAGTCTCTCAATCTAATCCTAACAGAAAGCCCCATAAGGTTCCCTGTCCTTCATCTCTCTTACAGAGTCTTTCAGATAACATTTGCGACATCAGCCTTTTCGAATAAGATAGTATGTTTTGTTTCGTATAAAAATTAACATGTATTTACCAGTAATCTAATACCTGATCCGGAAATACTATTCTATAATTTGTCTCCCAACAGTCAGTAAACTGCAGGAGACTCAAAGTGGGAGTATGAAGGTATATACCAGTTCAGTTACTATTCTATATTTAATCTTGAGTTTGTTATCTTCCTAATAGACTAATCCAGCTGTAGTTGTAATATCTGACACATTTTTATATTCTCTATCTTCTAATTTCTGTTGTAACTTTGTCAATATCTCCTCTTTACTCTGAATATTTGGTTGTCGTTTAATATGTTCAATTATTTTATTTTTATTTGCGGGAAATTCTATATTCTTTAGTATTTGCCCTACATCTGCTACTTTTGAATAACTTTCAACATTTACTTCCTTTCTCTGACCTTCGACCCCGGCCTGTTCACTTATAACTTTTCCTGTTCTTCCTTGTGGATCGTCTTCTTCCGGAATTTGTTCAGGATTTTCACGTTTATTTGATGACATTAGCTATATGTACACAACATGTTTTTTTAATATTGGCAATACTGTTAATGCTATTGCTATTCAACTATATCCTTTCTCTTAATGACACTTGGTTATTGTATAATCTAGCCAGCCAGGGTAACAATAATGTCTTAGCTGCTAGTATTCTACAATATCTCTATGAACATTCTAGAACATAAGAGAACATCCGCAGAGGTGATAATCTATGCCTTAATGCTTGTATTCTGCAGGTTTACTTGTATATTCTGTGTGAATTTCAGGAATTAACTCAAAGCGATTCATCTATTATTTGAAAGGTTGAAGTCATCTTGCTATTCCGAAATGGGTTCAAGGGCTTAATCCCAAATCCATTTTGCGTAATCACATGTACCATTCTATACATGGCAGAGCATCTCTCCTCAGCCATTGTGAGGATTTCCCGCAACTTTTGTTTGTCTACATTTTCGCTATGAGCATCTATTTTAAAATTAATGCGTTCTGTTATTGGCTCATAGGCTACATCAAAGATCTTGGCAAAATTAATGTTGCATTCTGATTTTACCTTCAGTTTATTGAATCTAATTCCTTGACTTGATGTTACAGTTACAAAGGTAGCAATAAAACATGAAGTAATTCCCGCTATACAGAGAGTCTATTTTAATTACTTCTTTACCTTTTTCGTATGATATCTCTGTCATAAACTGGTATTCTACTAAACTGGTATTCTTTGTCTAAATTCCCTTTCTAACTTTACTGGCTTTGTCTAACTAATATCTAGAGCATCAAATTAATCAAGCTCTTACTCTAAGTAGAAGAATTTGAGTTAATTGTCAAGTTTTTACATCAAATTGTAAAACACAAATTTATTTGGTGCTAGCATTTAGTACTTTAGACAATAGAAAAAGAAGTCAATTCTGCTCCTTAGCAAAAGTGAACACGGGCAGCGGATACTAGATCTTGAAGTCAGCTACTCAGTTATCAAGACTCACAACATAAAAGGAAGCCTGACGTATAGTAGAATACTATGACCACAGGAAAATACTTCAATAGGGCAGTAATGGCTTTAGATTCCCCCCACATAGGACATGTTGTGAGAGAAACAGACGATAAAATCGTAGTATTTGGTGGTGGTA
>DASTUU010000035.1:0-5775 GCA_035759485.1 Nitrososphaeraceae archaeon | reverse complement strand
TTCTACCTTTAGCTAATTTCTTTTCCTCCGCTTTTCTATATATGTAAGCTGTCTTTTCTACTATAGCATCTGATAATCCAAGTTTGTCTTTTAGCAAATGAAGTTCAGAGAATGCTTTTGAAAGGTTTCTATCAGTTGAAGTATTAACTCGTATTCTGGAATCCCATATTCTTAATCTTTCAAATGTAGAACGTGTAGAATTAACTATTTTCTGTCCGCTAGCATCCTTATCGAGTGTTCCTATCATTGTGGCAAGACCTCTATCATGACGAGCTAGGGAAGCGGGAGCTCCTGTTCTTGCTTTTTTATTTGCCTCTTCAAATGTAGATGTATATCCTTCCTGATGAGTAATATCTTCAGTCTTGTCAGTAATTACTACACCGCAGTTGCTACATATTGTCTCCCCAGATTCAGGATCTGTAATTGCTGCTTGAGAACTACTACAGCCTGTACATATTGTTGATGATGAATATAGTGGGTATTGCATATCTATTTTTTTGTGTCTAGGAGTGAGCTCTTTGCGCTGCCCGTATTTAAATCACAAGAATTAGAATTGTGTTCTTAAGATAATATTGAGCTGCAAGTAATCAATTTGCGGATAAATAATGCTATTAGGGTCCGGTAGTACCATACCCTTTTCCTTTATATGCCAGATAGTTATTCTGTGGGATTAGGTCCCTTAATTTATACTGGTCCTGTTGTTTTTTGTTGTTATTTAGCTTTTTTTAATTCAAATAGGCCTATATATAGCGGGTAAGTCAGAGCCCAGAACATATTTGTGTATTATGTGGTGGAATGCGTACCAAATTTGACTCATTTTTCCCACCCAGAAATCTATGTATACGGTTTATCTGTCTCTAAATTCTTCGGGCTCGGAGGGATTTGAGTCTTGCTGGTAGAAGGGCTCAGCTACATCATAACTTTATATTAAGCAGATTAGATATGTACCAGTTCCATTAGAGCTTTTCTTGTATTACCATTGACAAGTTAACCTTCTGGAGTGTTCTTGCCATGGTACTTAGCTAGGATATATGATATTTTAATACATTCTATAGAAATCATATAGGAAACACATAACTAGATAGATGAAGACAGTATATTTCATCTTTTTCTTGAAGTAGTAGAAATATAGTGAAGACTGCAGGAAAGGATTCGACTCAACCTAGGTATTAAGCCAGAGGAAGTTTACTTACCTAGTATTATGACTCCATTATTTTCTTTTCCCAGAAGTATCTGCCTTCCCTATCTAGATGGTATCATCATGTAGTCAGACGATGTGTACATGGACTCCTAAAATGATAAAGCTTAGCATCTCCATCTATTGTTAAGATACATTGATGATCATGTAACTAGATCACGGTTCATTGTTGTTATTGCAAAAAATATTACACGTTCTTTGTATATTGTAATACTTTGTATTGTCTGCACTACATGACAAGATGTTGTATTCAAAAAATTCGATGATGAGGATGATGTCAGAATAAGGTATACGTATTATCCATGGGTCTTGTGTCGTATTAATTACTTCCTTCATGTAATGAATGACCCTTATCGGTACAGGAACCAACAAGTTATCTGCTTGAATCTCGTGTCCTCAATGCATATCAGCACCACTGGGGATATCGTCCTCTATATTTTGCATGATCATTGTGTACGTGTCCTCTGCAGAATCCGTAACACGGCCGTCTGTTTGACCCTCTTGCCATTGTTCATTAACCAGTACTTTTCTCTCGTTGTCTTTATCCAACATTTGCAATGGAGATTTCATTTCTGGCTCTTCTTCTACTTCTTCTTCTTCTACTTCTTCTTTTACCTCTTCCCCCTCATTTGTTGATGATTCTTCTTCTAAAAGCACGTCTGGATATGGCGAATCTGTTGATGTTGATGCTGGTGTTGCCTCCTCAACTTCTTCTGCACTTGGTTCTTTTATTGCACTTAGTTTTTGATCTCTTGCAGTCGACAGCTCATTTGAGGCATTTGTTGATTCTTCTTCTAAAAGCACGTCTGGATATGGCGAATCTGTTGAATTTGTCGTCTTGTTGGCACCCTGAGGGTTTGCAATCTTTAGTTTTTGTTCTTCTCCAGTGGGCCCTTTTTGCGTGTTATTTGATAGTAATGAAGATGATTCATTGTTCGCTACGGTAGTTAACAATATATTACCAGGAGCTGGTTTCTTTGCTACTCCAATAATATTCACGCTATGCCACTTTGGTTTGATATCCTTGTCAGAGCATGACAATTTTGCAGTTAGTTCATTAGAACCTTCAGTAATCAAATGGTATGCATCAGTATACTTGAAGGACCAATTTGAATAGTCATTTCGCCCATCTGGTCCTGTTGCAATAGCTTTCTGAAATGGTTTCATATCGTTTACGTCTACTAATACTTGACAATCTGCAGTAGCATTGTCTGTAGACGTCCCTGATATCTGAAGTTCTCCAACCGGAACTTTCTGACCTGTGGCTGGTGATGTAATCTTTACACTTACAGTATTGCTTGGATGTGGCATCTCTTTTTGTTCGTCATACCACTTTTTGAAAGGGGTTACTTCTTGCGAGGAGGGTGGCAATGACACTGTCTGAGCATATGCAGAATTAGTAGTATGAAAGTAAACAGCACTCGATATTGCCAGAATAACTAAAAACATTAGAAGCGCAAAACTACTCTCTTTTCTCATTGATAGGAAATAATTTTTCAATCATATATGACATAATAAGGATAGTATTTGATGAAAGATCAGTACAAGAGTATATTCTCAATCACTGGTCATATTTTCCTAATCTATTTTGAGTCAAAATCCATCATCTATTTTTTCATTATACTTGTTTATAGTTATATAATAAGACGGGGACCTTCTTGTGAAATAGCGAGGACCTGCGGTTTTTATTTGCTTGCTTGCTTGCTTGCTTGCTTGCTTGCTTGCTTGCTTGATTGATTGATTGATTGATTGATTGCTTGATTGATTGATTGATTGATTGCTTGATTGATTGATTGATTTATTTTGTATTTTGGTTTTTGTTAGCCAGCTGTCTCCACTTTTCAAATATTTCCTTGACGTATAATATGACAGTAATAGAGGATAGGAGTATGTGATAAATCTCAGGGGAGACAAAAGCATACCAAGGTTTCTGTAAATTCCCTTTACTGATTCCTCTATTACTACTAATGTATCCTCCTCCATTCCATTCATTCTTCTATCTCTGAAACATTAACTCAAACATTTCTACAGGTCGCATATTCACAGGTAACGGTAATGACATATGTATATCTGCTAAAAGTTCGGAAAGATACATTTTTTGCATCTGCTTCATCACACGTATCGGCAAAAAATGACAGTAGATAAGTTTCTTTGTCTAAGAATTTTTTCGGTCTGCACCCGTTAGCATTGATTTTAGTCTACCTATGATATCTTCATTGTTCACAGGTTTGGTGATAAAACAATCTGTTCCCAAATTATTGATAATGTCTGAATCTGTTTCTCCGTAATGACCCAAGTCAGCAGCAGTCAAAAAACACATCTTTATTTTGTAATCAATACTCCTTAGTTTTCTACATAACTGAAAACCACTCATTTTTGGCATTCTGATGTCTAGAAGTGCCAAATCATAAAGGCCAGGTCTAAATATAGATAATACTGATTGAGCGTCGTTAAACGTGTCAACTTGAAAAAAACCATTATCCTCTAAAGCGGTCTTTAAAGTAAAAGTAATGTCTGGCTCATCGTCAACCATAAGGATTCTTTTTATTCTCGTCTTTGATATTGCCTTTGTTGTTGTGGATATCTTAAATCGCCTGGCCCTAAAATCTTTTGATTATCTTAAACATTAGCAAGTATTTAAGTAAATAATTACCGTAGATGGAGCACTTTCCTCTTCATTTTAACCTAACAATCACTTTCGTAAGGTAGCAATAGAAAAAAAGTGGTTAGTTAGTTAGTATTTTAGTGTCTGGTTAAATGTTCCTGACTTTGTCTCTGTTTGTGGGTTTACAGTTGTATTTACCATGAATGGGTGCTGCACTTGTTCTACTTGCGGCGGGAATACTGGGGCTTTGTCATTTGGATTCCATGTTATTATGACTTTACCATATGTCTCTTCAAGTTTCTTTAAGGTAGCGTTTTGCTGCTGTTCACTTAACTGCGGAAACTTCGGATCAGCCCTATTTGATGCAAACTCTATTTTATGATAATGCCAATTTGGCTTTTCTCTGTCAGGTAGATTCTTGTATGCATCTGCGGTAATCATGTACTCTACACCTATAAGAGTCGCATTTGGTGAGTTGCTATCATATAGTTGGCATACCATCATTATTTTGTCGTTGGGTTTGCAGAAATGCCATACTCTTAGAGTGGGGTCGTCAAAGACATGTCTTACGGCTGTTAAAGGGCCTGATGGGGGACCGCCAAATCCTTGAGATGCATTCTGTGTAGCATTATGAGCTTGCTGCGCAAACACTAAGATAGGTGCTGCAGGTACTATTACTACAAGAAGTGCGGTTAGGATAAGCATTGGAGCTGCTCTGTCAATAAGGTCTGTCTTCTTATTGTTTATTTGTATAACCAAGCGTTAAGAGGTAGTCTATAAAGTATATAATGCTGTGTTATGCAGTGTGGTATTTTAGGTATTTGGCGTTACCTCAAAAGTATGATTGACGTCATACGCTCCACTTCTTTGAGCTGTAACCTTTATATCCCAATTACCTGGTTGGCTCAAGTAACTTCCCTGGGCTGCAAACTTTCCTTCTGCTGTTTTATTTAAATTTGCAACTATGGGTCCTAGTCCTGCCTCTTAGTTAGTAAATGAGAGAATTACATTTTTTATATTAGCGGGGAATGCGCCTGATTGATCGGTTAGAGTTACGTTAAAAGCATTCTGTCCTACATAAAATGGCGTAATTTTAAGTGTCAGGTTTACATTATCCACTGTAATGCGCTCTGAGAAGATATTGCTATTATCATTTTTCTGTTGACTGGTTGAGATTATTTCTTGTTGTGATTGTTGCTGCTGAGGGGACTGTATATTGAACACATAGGTACCTTTGGTTATATGTCCGTCATCGCGAGATAACACAAGCCATGAAACACTGTATACTCCGTCAAAGTGCTCCCTTTCTATCATGACTATTAGTACGAATGGCAACTGAATTGACCAATAATTACCTACAGTTAATATATCTGATATTAGGTAGTCAAACCTACATTACACAAATATTGGCACCATACAATAAAAAAACTTAGACCTGAGGCCATTATTTCAACATCACATATTAGCTTAGAAAGTTGTCTGGCATTAACAACTCAATTCTATTACGAGGACTAATACTGCACAAAAACAATTTGATACTTGGGGTCCTGATTTTATAGGTGAAGAACAATTTAATACTGATGGGGTGTATCATATTAGTGGGCCAGTATTAGTACAGAATTCGCCATATTCCATAGTAGTATCAATAGTTGCAAACAGCAATAGGGAACTTCAAAATCCAATAACAGATACATTTGCGTTACCACCAACTATAACTAAATGATAGTAGCACCTATGAGAAGAGTAAAAACTACCCATAACTTTTCCAATTTTTATTAGTTCAACAATATTGAATAGGATAAGTTGCGAAATTGGTGGAGGTCCTATATACTGTGTTAATTTTAGCACAAAATAGGTTGTGGGGAAGTAGTGAAGATAGTGGATGTTCTTTACGTACTAAAAAGGTGGAGAAGCTACTATGCTATCTCCTAACCAGCAGATTGCTCTATTCACAGACTAGACTATAGGTATA
>DASTUU010000034.1:0-1228 GCA_035759485.1 Nitrososphaeraceae archaeon | reverse complement strand
ATATTATAACTTCATTGTCAAACTAGTTCATTCCAAAATAATTAGAGTATGATTAAATGTTTCTCTTGTGCAATATTGATGCTGTTCTATCTTTGGCAATTATGATACTGCATAGAATTATGAAAGCAATTTGAAAGACTTCTATTGCTATATCTAATTGATTCACTGGATAGCCACTTCCTGGTACTGCAATGAGATACATTATTATCAGGATAACTGTTCCACCTATGCCGACATAATACCAAGGTTTGCTCCACCTCTTAATGACGGGGATAACCCAGAATATTTGGGCTAGACCTGAGACGACAAAGAATATTGTAGTGCCTACTGACATTTGTGTAAAAAACATCGGAACAATTGCGAGATGTAATACTCCTGCTATTAGCGTGGATGCAGCCGCTGCGTAAAATAGCGCTTCACCGGTCAAGGGTCGAACTTGGACTATTACTTCTTTTATTTGTTTTTAATAAATTGTACGAAGGGATATGCTAGAAGATGAAATCCATAGCGTTGGAACAAATTTTCCCAAGCCCTCTCGCTCAGGCTTTCTATCGCTCCTTTAGTTGCAGTCATCCCGCTGGTTTCTTATCTTAGTAGTTATTCTATCAAGTTTTTAGTTATCTTAGATTTAGTTATTCTAGATGTTACCGTGAACACTGTAGATCACAGACAGATAGTTAGAGAGCCGGTCAAAATTGGAGAGGTTTAGGACAAAAATGCTCTCCGCTCTGATTTTTGTCATTGTTATTTTTATCGTTATCTAAGAAAGTATTATAGAGATGTCTATCAACTGTCCTGTCGGTCATGTCTTCGGGTACAGTAGGAGTTGGATCCGCTGTAAAACAAATGGCTAAAGCAATAACCAAAAACAATATGAATAATGATTTCATGATGTTATGGCTCTCTGTAATAAAGTCAGAAGCATTTGTTCATAAAGAGATCTGCAGTCAAAAATATTACTACAACACATTATTATTCACATAAAAAGGGGGTTGTAGTTCATATCGCTAGTTAGCTGACGTATTATTGGATGCTGGAAAACTGGCGTCATTTACAGGTGGGACATAGAACAAGGGATCACTATGTTCCAATTCTTCTAGATATTCAGCTCTATCTCCACCGTCATGCTGTTTCATATATTCCTCACTATAAGGAGGATCTTGAGGGAATACAGAAGTTGCTGCAAAAAATGATAGTACTATGGTGGATCCTAATACAGCTAACATTG